>JAAYTC010000392.1 GCA_012518155.1 Bacteroidales bacterium
ACGATACACTGTACGTGGTGAACTTTTGGGCCACATGGTGCGCCCCGTGTATAAAGGAGATTCCTTATTTTGAGCAGCTGAGTGAAAAATATCGGGATAAGAAACTGAAAGTCCTCATGGTCAGTTTGGATATGAGCGAGCAACTGGAATCGAGGGTGCTCCCTTTCATCGAAAAGCAAGGAATGCAGAATAGAGTGATACTTTTAGACGATCCCAAGTTCAATGATTGGATTCCTTTGGTGGATAAAAAATGGACGGGAGCGATACCTGCCACGCTCATATACGGCAAAGGTTTTCGAGAATTTTATCCGCGAGAACTCACTTTTACCGAGTTGGATGAAGCCGTTCAACCACTCTTGAGCGAATAATGTTTTTATCGCTTTTGTACACCTACAATAAATTTTATGTACATTGAATAATAAAGAACGATGATATGAAGAAACATTTTTTACTTTTCACGGCATTAATTATTGGTGCGTTGTCACTGAGTGCTCAACCTATCGCGGTGGGTTCAGTTGCACCTGACTTCTCGTTGCCGAATATCGATGGCACCACGGTCTCTTTATCCGACCACGAGAACGAGAAGGGGGTCATAGTAATTTTTTCATGCAATCCCTGTCCCTACGTGATTGCTTATGAAGACCGGATGATTGCCTTGCATAACGAATTCGCTCCGCAGGGATACCCCGTGGTGTTTATCAATCCCAACGATCCCGTGCAACAGCCCGCGGATGCCGTGGAGAAAATGCGTGAACGAGCCGAGGCAAAGGAATACCCTTTCCCCTATCTCGTGGATGAGGGTCAACATGTTTACCCCGCGTACGGTGCTACTCGCACCCCGGAGGTTTTCCTGTTGAAGAACAACGGTGATGGGAATTTCGTGGTGACTTACACCGGAACGGTTGACGATAATTACAAGGATGCCGCGGCGGTACAGGTGCCTTACGTGGCCAATGCCGTGCAAGCCTTACTGGCGGGGAATAATCCTGATCCGGCAACCACGGTAGCCATTGGATGTGGCATAAAACCCAAGCAATAAAAGGTTGAGTTTTGGATATTAGTTTTAGTTTTAAGGTTATCAAGTGCAGAATATAGATGCACGAAAGTTATCCGCCAAGCCATTTTCTCGAAACGAGAGGATTGACTTGGCGGGTTTTTTATCTCTTCTGTCGCTTCGAATCTTTCTTGGGGCTGTTTTCCTTGGGGCTGCTTTTCTTACAGCTGTCTTTCTTACGCCTATTTTCCTTACAGCTGCTTCCCTTTATTTCTTCTCCCAAACATCATTGAATCCCTCGGGATTCCTGCGAAATTTAACCAATATGTAGGGGCACGTGGGCAGCACGGTGTAATTGTTCTCACGGGCAAATTGTACCATTTGATCGAATAGCCTGCCCGCTATTCCTTGGCCTTCGAACTCGGGACGAACGCCCGTGTGGTACGCGTCCAAAACATTATCCTTTATCCTGTAATCGAGTTCTGCTATAAGCCTGCCCTCTTGTTCGATGTAAAAGCGGCCTTGGTCGCCGTCGATTTTTTGTTGAATATCCATGCTGTTTCTTTTTAATAGTTATCCGTTCCGGTGACACTTCAGTTCCCACGAGATTTCCACTCTGGTGAGACTGCTCTCGTGACACTTCGATTCTGTTTACAATTCTGCGATGTATGCACTTCAGTTTAACATCCTGAACGTGGGTTTTGTTGACTTTCCAGTGGAAAGATGTGGTCAAATAATGCATCTGTCTTTTTATTATTCGCTATCTTTAGCGTTTGAATAAAGACAAAAATCATATAAGGACAAAAACAATATCTTTTTAAATTATACAATGAAACGATTTACAATTACCTATTTATTGGCTGTTTTTTTCACGCTAGCGGTTTTTCCCGCCTCGGTTGATACCTTGGAGGTGTTTAGTGATAGAATGAATAAAAGCATTAAAACGGTGGTGATAAAACCGGACACTTATAACGAAGGCACTGAATTTCCGGTCTTGTACTTGCTGCACGGATACAGTGATCGGTACGATGGATGGATAAACAGGGTGCCAAACATCAAGGAGTTATCGGATCGGTACGGGATAATGATTGTTTGTCCCGATGGGGCTTTCGGAAGTTGGTATTTTGATAGCCCGGTTGACTCTTCGTTTCAGTATGAAACATTTGTCTCGCGCGAGTTGACAGCATGGGTGGATCGGAATTATAGCACGGTTGCTTCCCGCGAAGGACGTGCTGTTACCGGATTGAGCATGGGAGGCCACGGAGGCTTGTACCTCGGCTTTCGTAATCAGGACATCTTTGGTGCCTGTGGAAGCATGAGCGGTGGAGTGGATATCCGTCCGTTTCCAAACAATTGGGACTTGTCCAAGCGATTAGGAAAGCAGAGCGAGTATCCGGAAAGGTGGGAAGAGCATACCGTTATGGGACAATTGCATCTGTTGGTTCCCAATGCCTTGAGGATTATAATTGATTGCGGTACCGGAGACTTCTTCTATGAAGTGAACGAGCGTTTGCACCGGGAGCTGTTATACCGCAATATTCCACACGATTATATTTCTCGCCCGGGAGCACACAATTGGGAATATTGGAGTAGTGCGGTGAAATACCAGATTTTGTTCTTCAACGAGTATTTTAAATCCCGACAATAAAAACCTCATCAAGATAAAGAATTTCTTGGAAATGTTCAAGAATGCTTGCTTTTTCTTTTCATTTTCACTATATTCGCCAATATTTGTCAAGTCGAAATAGAGCAGATTAGTCGCTTGGGGCTGATGAAACTATATAATGTCAAAAAATGCAGGTAGGTAAAACTATTGGAACAATATTGCGCGAATTAAGAAGTGAAAAAGGATTATTACTTCGAGAAGTTGGTGCTCAACTCTCTATTGATCCGACTATCCTGAGTAAAATTGAACGAAACGAGCGTATGCCAACGAGGGAACAGATAAAAGTACTTGCCAATTTTTATAAAGAACAAAAGAATGAAGTGATCATCGCCTGGCTTTCAGACAAATTAGTAAATGAAGTACAAGATGAAGATTTGGCATTACGGGCAATACAGGTAGCTGAAGAAAAGGTAGCATACAAAATCAGCCAAAAATCCGATAAGAGTGAAATAATCACGAAAATAGTCGATTTCTTAAAAAAAGATGGGCGTGTAGAAAAAGCCTGGATATTTGGATCTTTTGCCAGGGGAGATGATAATGCGGATAGTGATGTTGATTTAATGATAAGGTATTCCGATAAAGCATCAGGAACTTTGTTTGACTATGCCGATATTCAATATCGTTTGCAAAACCTTCTGCAAAAAAAAATAGATTTATCTGAAGAAGGTTACATAAAACCATTCGCGTGGAAGACCATTCAAAAAGATTTGAAGTTAATATATGGATGATCCCGGACTTACAAGTATAGAGCGGCTAAAGCATATTGAAGAAGCAATTTCCAAAATTGAAAAATTCTGCCAAGACATTGATGAACAAAAATTTTTGGAAGATGAACAAGTCAGTAGCAGTGTGCTGTATCAGTTTATTGTGATTGGAGAAGCCGTCCGTTTCGTGAATCCTGAAATACTGAAAAAATACCCATATGCATGGCATTTACCCCGGTCATTCAGAAATTATGTGGCGCATGAATATTTTGGTATCAACTTGAAACAGGTGTACAAAACCGTCAAGGATACACTACCTGAATTTAAAGGAATTATACAAAATATCATTGAGAGCGAAGCTAATAAATAGCGATATCCTCTTCTTCGGGTGACGTGCATTTCACGATTATTCCCGATTTCACGTAAAAGATGTATCCCGATACCTGCTCGTATCCCATTTCTTTAATGGTGTGGACGTACCGTTGTACTTGCCGTGTATACTTGCGATCCTCTGACTCACCGAACTTGTAATCGGCCACGATCACTTCATTATCACCTATCATTACCCGATCGGGACGGCTAAATCGTGCGTGGGGATGAAGTAGCTGCGTTTCATTCAGCACGGTGTATTTTCCCGAGTACCAGTCGGATACCTCTTGGATGGAAAGGTAACCGGCCAGCTCTTCTATCTTCGCGTCGCGCTCCTGTTCTGGAAGTTCTCCCTCCTGTATCTTCTTCTCCACCGCGTGTGGGATATCCGCGAGCGTCTTCACGTTACTGATGATGTCGTGCATCGTTCTCCCGTAATCGCGGCGACCGTCTTCGCTGAAAAAACCGATGGAATTGAGCCTGAGCTTCAACCGGTCGTCAAACGGCAGCGACGCCCATTTGGTAGTGGCGACCGATTTCGGAGTTGCCTTCTTGTCGGATTCGTGCATGGTCGCGCTCCCGTATTCAAACACCGACTCCTCGTCGCCTTCCATGAAATGGCTCTCGAGGACTACCCGGTCACCCCGATCGTCGGATGGGGCAGGGACGTCGGCGATGCTCCTCCATAACAAGTCTGCCACGTTAGCAATGGTTTCCGGCTTCGAAGGGGTGGGGGCAAATACAATCAGACGGTGCTTGGCACGTGTAAATGCCACGTAGAGGAGGTTCAGGTTATCGATATAGGTAAACCGTTTTTCTTCGAAATAATCGTCCCGAAATATCGTGTTGGCCAATGCTCTTCCATACTTTAACGGGGCTACCCCAATCTCGTCGAAGGGAGCCACGTTGGGTTTACACCATATGATATCGTTGTGCGTGGGGGAGTGATCGATGTTCCAATTCACGAAGGGCATGATCACGGCCCCAAAGCCCAATCCTTTCGACTTGTGGATGGTGATGAGCCGTATAGCGTCCTGATCCTCGGGCGAAAAGAGCGCTTTCCTACATCCTTTCTCGTCCCACCACTCCAGAAAACTATTCCGGTCGGCCGAAGTGCCCGATTTATACTTTAGCGCGAGATCGAGAAATGCTTGAACGTAGGCGTACTCCTTTTCATCGATCGCTTCGGAGGTAAGCGCGAAGAATCGTTCAATCATGTCGTAGAAAGGCAATGTGGCCAGTTGGTTGACCTGCCCCTGTATTGAGGTGTGTAACTCTCCCGGAGCCGTTTCCCGGTAACCCTGAATTGCCTCTTCAGGTGTTGAGCGATGATAAAACCGGTGAAATTCATATATCGCCATCATCCGGCGGCTCGCGTCATTCGGGCTTTGAAAATGGCGCAATAACGCGAGAACCGTTTTCACGCTTTGGGCACTGCCCACCAAGAGGGCTTCGTTCGAGATGATATCGAACCGGTACGGCGAGTCGGGGTGTTGTTCTTTATAAGCGAGCAGGGTCTCGGCTACAAGCACTGCTTCGTTGTTCCATCGTACCACTATAGCAATTTCATTTAACGCGAAACCCTGTTGTTGCAGCGATTCGATTTCGTGCGGCAACTGTTTTAAAGCTTCCGCCTTCCAGTCGCTCTCTTTATTGTCCCTCAAAAAGGTGACCTTCACGTGTCCTTTGTTCTCCGGTTTGCCGGGAGCCACGTGTTGGTACACGTCGGCATACGCGCCTGTGATCTGGGTGTCACGGTTACCGGACGAGCCTTTTTCTCCGGACGAGCTTTCCTCCCCTACAGTTCCTAACCCGGCGTTATAATCGTACTGCAGGTGATGAGCCGCGTTCGCGAAAAAAGCATTATTGAACTGTATAACTCGTGCATCGCTTCGCCAGTTGGTATTCAGCAGGTGCGCCCGGATGCTTTCCGGGTGAAAATCTTGATTGACCTGCTCGCCCAGCAGTCGCCAGTCCGAGTTTCTGAAACGATAAATACTCTGTTTCACATCGCCCACGATAAGGTTGAAGTTGCCCGAAGCGAGGCTTTCCTCGATCAGAGGCCGGAAGTTCTCCCACTGCATGCGCGAGGTATCTTGGAACTCGTCCATCATGTAATGTTGAACCCGTGTTCCCGTTTTTTCATAGATAAAGGGTGAGCCGGCTCCCCCGATCATCTCGTTCAGTAACTCGGTCGTATCGGACAGGAAAAGGGTGTTTCGCTCTTGTTGAAGGGCGCGTAATCGCTGTTTTATATCGCTCAGTATCCCCAGGGTGAAATAGTTCTGGAGGATACTTTTCGCGCTGTTATAGGGAATATTATTGTTGTAGAGGGCGATCATCTCCTTGACCAGATCGTTTAATCCCCCGTGATATGCTGCTGCTACCCGTGCCACGGTATCCGGGTCGGCTTTTTTCGCGCACCACCCTTCCAAGTTGTCGGGGAACGAGAGGAACGTTTTGGTCATCTCCGGAATTTCACCCGCGGCACATCGGGCAAATCGGAAAAACTGCGACCGGCTCCCACCGATGAATTCCGAAGGATGCACACCGTGCGTCTCCATGAGTGCTACTGCTCGCGACCCCACGCTCTTGACTTCATTCTCGTAGCTTTTCACGATGCGAAGAAGGGCTTTCCTGTACGCTTCGAGCTGTTCTTTATCGCGAATGGTAGAGCGCTCCTCTTCCGAGAATGATTTATAGGTTTCGTTGAATAGTTGCCTCGCGAGTTCCAGCACTTGGCGGTCGATTTTCCAGCTCCTTCCCTCCTCGATATTGCTCTGCATGAACTGGAGGAGCCATCGCGATAACATTTTGTTTTCGGGCTGGTTCAGTTCGGCCAGCATCAAGTCGATGGTCTCCACGAGCAGCGAGGTTTCGTCTAACTCGATGGCGTATCCTCCCGCCAATCCGCTTTCGCGGGTAAAGGCCCGCAAGGTTTGTTGAAAAAAACGATCGATGGTACTGATCGAGAACGAAGAATAATCGTGTAGAATGATCTCCAGTATGGACTTTGCTTGAGCCCGCGCTTGATCTTCGTTCAGTGAAAACTGTCGCGTTAATAAGTCGAGGTACGATGAGTTCTTGCCAGAGGCCAACCGGTGCAGTTCCTCCACGATGCGCGATTTCATCTCGTCGGTAGCCTTGTTGGTGAAGGTTACTGCCAGTGTATGGCGATGGTTGTTGGGTCGTGAAAAAAGTAAATGGAGGTACTCCCCGGTCAGCCGGTGCGTTTTCCCAGATCCTGCCGAGGCCTTGATCACGTGTAGGCGATGCCGATCAGACGCGTCGTGATTTGACATACCCCTCCTTTTGCAAAATGGCCAGTACTTTTTCTCTATGGTCGCCTTGGATTAGGATTTCACCCTCCTTTGCCGAACCTCCCACGCCACACTTTGTTTTTAGCATTTTACCCAGTTCTTGCAGATCCTCGTTGCTGCCGGCAAAACCGGTGATAAGAGTCACCGCTTTCCCTTTACGGTTCCGTTTGTCGAGTGAAATTCGTAAGAGCTGTTTCTCTTTAGGTAGGGTCTTATCCTCCTCTTGTCCCTCTTCGTTGTAATGATAATCGGGATTGGTGGAGTAAACTATATCCAGTCGTTTTTTCCAGTCGTTCATATTGCTTCGGGTTTGAGGACGAAGATAATAAACTTTTGCGGCTTAACTCTCTTTCATTTCCAAAGATTCGATCACGTTCATGATATAATCGCCCATCCGCTCGCATTCAGAGATGATATCCATGTAGAATACCCCGTTCTGGTAAGAGTAGAGGTTTTGGTTCAAGTTGTCCACGTTCTCTCGCTTCAGCATATTTCGTTTCTCGTTGATGCTATTCTCGATACGCCGGCTTTCAAGCATCTCTGCTTCCGTTACCTTCCGTTTCTTGAGTAGTGTTTGCATGTTATCGAATGCTTTATCCACCAGCTCGTACATCCCGTCAATCCTTTCGAGGATCATCTTTTCGAACACCACGTCGGCTTCCATCTTGCGCTTGAGGTGTCGTGCGATGTTACAGCTCGAGTCGGCAATGCTCTCGATCTCCGTTACCTCTCGAAGTATTCCCCTCACCCGTTCCTTGCTATGATTACTGAGCCTGCCTTCGGCCACTTTGCCCAGGTACGACCCTATTTCTACCTCCATTTGATCACATATATCCTCGTACTTTTCGGTCCGATTATACAGCTTCATGAACTTTTTATCGTTGTGGTTAATATGGGTCGACTTTTTCACGAAACCGAACATTTTCCGGGCGCGAGTAACGTACACCTCTACCTCTTTCTCTGCTTGGAGGATCGAAAGCTCGTCGGTAGAAGCCATTCCGGTAGATATATATTTTAATATAAATTCCTCGTCTTCGTCGTCT
>JAAYTC010000393.1 GCA_012518155.1 Bacteroidales bacterium
ATGAGCAAAGTCAAGCTTGCTTGAGTTATGCCATAACGAGCGAATATCTAACTTTAGTGAACGTAGCAAGTTCTACTCTTTTAGTGATCGAGATCAAACATGGGTCACAAAATATTGGGAGTCGAGAATTTAGCTGTATGTAATTAATAAACGGCAGGATTTAAATTACCTTATCCCATGCATAAGCTTGTTGAGCTTCGGCGAAAGCAACAGCACCACGATGCCCGTGCCAATAGCAATCCAGCCGAAGACGGAGTAGACCTCGATGTAGCGATGCAACGATTCGGGGCCCGTGGCCACTACTCCCGCCTCCACGGCACCGCCGGCGCCGGTAAGTTTTGCCAGTTGCCCCGCCAGGAAGTTAGATCCCGAAAAGGAGAGGAACCAAGCTCCCATCAGCGTGCCGGTTAATCGTTCGGGCGCCAGCTTGGTTACCATCGACAGGCCGATGGGTGAAATGAACAGCTCTCCCACGGTGTGAAAGAAGTAGATGCCGACGATGATCCAAAGCGGGACGAGGAACGCTTCGTTGTGCGTGGAATACCCAAACCGGGTAATCAGGTAACCTATCCCAAGGAGGATGATCCCGAAACCAAACTTCGCGGGGATGTTGGGGTTGAGGTTGCGCTCCGTGAGTTTAACCCAAAGTACCGAGAAAAGCGAACCCATCAATATGATAAAGAAGGGGTTGAAGAACTGGGTCTGCCCCGCCGTCATCTCGAAGAGGCCGAACACGTTGCGGTCCACGTTTCGATCGGCAAACAGGGTGAGCGACGATCCGGCTTGCTCAAACAGTGCCCAGAAGACGATGTTGAAGAGACAGAGGATGATGAAGATGATCATCCGGTCTTTCAGTATTTTTCCCCCTGCAATGCCGCTCTTGATCAACGTGTACCCGACGTACGCGAAGGTGAGGAGCAGCAAGATCCCGACCACGTTGTTGTAGATGATCAGGAAGTAGAGTACCGGTATCAAGAGGAAGGAGAGAATAATAGTGATATGTAACTGGTTCAAGGGGCCAAACATTTTCTTGTAGAGCTTCGCGGGGTGGGGAGGATGGCTCAGGTGCTTGTAGAATTTCTGGCCCAACACGAAGAAGAAGAGACCTAAGAGCATACCGATACCGGCTAACCCGAAACCGTACTTGAAGCCGAATCGTTCGCCTACCCACACGACCACTAAGGTGGCTAACAGCGCACCGATATTGATTCCGATATAAAAAATGGTGAACCCGGAGTCCCGTCGAGGGTCGTCGGGCTTGTATAGCTTACCCACCAGCGTGGAGATATTGGCCTTGAAATAGCCGTTGCCCACGATGATGGCTCCCATACCCAGGTAGAGCCAGGTTTCGTTGCCGCCCAAGATCATGAACTCGCCAATGGCCATCATGATGGCTCCCAAGATAATGGCGATGCGGTATCCCAATATGTTATCGGCAATTCGGCCGCCTAAAACAGGGGCCATGTACACCAGCGCCGTGTAGGCACCGTAAATGGCAAACGCTTGCTGATCGCCTTGCAACAGGGATTTCGTGAGGTAGAGCACCAACAGCCCCCGCATCCCGTAGTAACAAAACCGTTCCCACATTTCAGCGAAAAACAGGACGGTTAACCCTCGCGGGTGTCCAAATAATTGCGGATCATCAATTTCTATCGCTTCGACTTTCTTCATACCTTAATTGTTACACTTTTGACATGTTTCGCGCAGAAAGTTGGCATCTTAACACCTGTACGCGCTGTTTTATAAAAAAAGGAAAGCGCAAAAATAGGGATTCTAACGGGGGGATCGTAATTATGGTGTCAAATTTAAAGTTTCATAGGGTAGTATAACGTGTTTTTAGAAAAAAGGCGCCGTGTATGCAGCGCCCTTTCATCTATAATTCGGTACGGTCGACCAAGGTTCACGGCTTGTCCGTCAGGTAGAAAACCAGGGTGGCTCCCTCCGTGATCGCCTCGTGGGAGATGGACTTCCGGTCGTAGGGACGCCCGTTTAATTCAATCCTTTCCACGTAGAGGTTTTCCGCTGAAAGATTTTTGGCCTCCATCGTGAACTTTTTCCCGTTGCCCACGTCGATCGTCACCTTGGGGAGCTGGGGAGCACCGAGTACCAACTCGCCTCCCACGGGGTTCACGGGGTAGAATCCCATGGCCGAGAAGAGGTACCAGGCGGACATCTGACCGCAGTCGTCGTTGCCAATCAGCCCGTCGGGTTTATTCTGATAAAAATCAGTGCAGATTTGTCGCACCAATCGCTGCGTCACTTCCGGGCGATCAAGGTACGTGTAGAGGTAGGCCACATGGTGACTGGGTTCGTTGCCGTGAGCGTATTGCCCGATTAGCCCCGTTACGTCGGCCAGTTCTCCCGGTGTCTCGCTGGTGGTGGTGAAGAGATAATCGAGCACCTTTCCGGTCTCCTCTTTACCTCCCATCAACTCGATAAGGCCGGGGATGTCGTGCATCACGTGCCACGTGTATTGCAAAGCATTCCCCTCCGTGTAATGGCCCCCGATCTGCGAGTCGGCGTGTGCCAGCTCGTAAGGATCAAACGGAGTGAGCCACTCGCCTTTGGAGTCCTTGGGACGCATGGATCGGCTCTCCGGATCGTACAGGTTCTTGTAGTAATCGGCCCGCTGCAGGAAGAACGCGTGATCTTCCGATTTACCCAGCTTCTCCGCCATCAGAGCCGCCGCGTAATCATCGAACCCGCATTCCAGCGTACGGGAGACCGATTCCAGCCTGATCAGATCGTACGGGTAGTAACCGTATTGATCGTAGATATCCCAGTTGGCCTTGGGGTGCTTGCTTTCGGTGATCGAACGTTTAATTTCATTGTAGGCCCGTTCCGCGTCAAACCCGTCGAACCCTTTAAGGTACGCGTCCACGATCATGGGGATGGAGTGGTTGCCGATCATGGTGTAGGTCTCTTGTCCCATCAAAGCCCAGATGGGGAGGTGCCCCTTTTGTTCGCTATAGTCGACCATCGAGGTTACCAGATCCGACACGATCTCGGGGCTCAGGAGGGTATACATCGGGAAGGCCGCCCGGAAGGTGTCCCACTGCGATAGGGTGGAGTAGTACTTCCCAGTGGAGGATTGTTCGACTTGGCGATTGGGTCCCACGTATTTGCCGTCCACATCGGCGATATTGTTGGGCTGGATATAGAGGTGATAAAGAGAAGTGTAGAAGTTAGTCTTCTCGTCGTCCGTCCCTTCTACCTGCACCCGTGAGAGGTAGCCGTTCCACGCTTCACGAGCCGCGCTGTGCACGTCATCGAAATCCCATCCGGGTACTTCCGCCGCGAGGTTGGCCTTGGCTCCCTCGATGCCCGTGGTGGACATGGCGACCTTCATCTGGAGTGTTTCATCCCCTTGCATATCGAACGTGAGAATGTACCTGGGTGCTTTCTCGCGGGGATCTTGCGGTTCGAGCTTCTCTGACGAGAGGATGGGTTTGTCGAATTCGATCGCGAAGTAATAGGTGCGTTCCACCCATTCGGTGCGTCGAGTGTATCCGGTAATCACTCGATCGCTTTCAAATTGCACCTCGTTGTCGAGCACGTGCGTATACAATCGCTCTTTTTGCCAAACCAACCCGCTTTGGAAATCGGCCAAAATGTTGGACGGCTCCCTGTCGGCGTTGGCATAGGTGTACCGGTGAAAGGCCACGTGGGGAGAGGCGGTGATCTCCACGGCCACGTTATTGTCGGTCAACTCCACGGCATAGTAGCCCGGAGAAGCCTTTTCGGACGATTTGTTGAACGCGCTGCTCACATCTTTTCTCGCGCTCCCTGAGAACGGCTGCATCAGCAGATCGCCCAGGTCCACGCACCCCGTGCCGTTCAGTCGGTTCTGTGAAAAACCGTTGATCCGTTCGTCGTCGTAGAAGTATCCCGAGCAGTAATCCCAGGAGAAATTGCCGGTCTCGGGTCCCGGCTGCATCATTCCAAGCGGGTAGGTAGCCCCA
>JAAYTC010000394.1 GCA_012518155.1 Bacteroidales bacterium
ATAAGGGGGGCTGGGTTGTAGATCAACAGAGCATGGAGTCGATGGGCTCCTCTTACTTGATGGCTCATGGCCTCGGCGTTCCGGTCAAAAATGCCCGTACTATAGTTGATGTGCCGGAACCAGGGGATTATCGAGTTTGGGTGCGAACCCGCAACTGGGCCGCCCCGTGGAACCCGGAGGCGGATCCCCCGGGGAAATTTCTTCTTTTTTTCAATAACGAATTACTTACCAGTACAATTTTTGGAACGAAAGGTACCGAATGGCATTGGCAGGATGGAGGCGTGGTTTCTTTGAATAAGGGGAGCGTTGAACTCGCGTTGCATGATATGACTGGCTTCAACGGACGGTGCGACGCGATCGTGTTGACAAAAGAGGATTTTACACCTCCCAACGATTTGACAACGCTTTCTCAGTTCCGGAAAGAAAAGCTGGGCTTCGACGGCCCGGTACATCAGGGAAAGTACGACCTTGTTGTTGTTGGCGGGGGCATGGCAGGAATGACGACGGCCGTTACCGCTGCCCGGTTAGGTAACAAGGTGGCTTTAATCCAGAACCGTCCCGTTCTAGGGGGTAACAATAGTTCCGAAGTTCGTGTAGGTCTCTCCGGTTTGATCTATAAGGATCCTTATCCTTTCCTAGGAAGCGTGGTGGACGAGCTGGGCCCCACGGGACACTGGACGAATTACGAGGCGAGACGCGACCCGGAAGCCGAGCGAAGCAAGCGGATTTTGGAGATCCTTGAAGAGCACCCGGAAAAGCTGATCCATAATGCCGGCCCGAAAAGTAATTACGAGGACGAGAGAAAAATAGCGTACATTCGCGACGAGGAGAACGTCGATCTTTTCCTTAACACCCATGTTTTTGACGTGAGGATGGATGGTGACCGTATCACGGCAGTAATCGCGAAAGATATAAATACCGGAGAGGAATCGATTTTCGAGGGAACACTGTTTGCCGATTGCACGGGAGACGCTACCGTGGGTTTTCTAGCGGGTGCTGATTATCGTGTCGGTCGTGAAAGCCGATCGGAGACAGGGGAGAAAAGTGCTCCCGATGAGGCGGATAACATGGTCATGGGTACCTCTGTGCAGTGGTATTCCGACGAGCTGGCTGAACCTTCTCTTTTTCCCGAGACTCCCTGGGCGATACAGTTCACGGAAGAGACGAGCCAGAAGCTCACGCGTGGAGATTGGCAGTGGGAAGCAGGCTTGCATTCGGACCAAATCCTTGAGATTGAATACATCCGCGACCACGCGCTGAGAGCGATTTACGGTAACTGGTCGTTCCTTAAAAACAGGAGTGAAGAAAAGGAACGTTTCGCGAACCTTCAGCTCTCGTGGGTGGCATACATCGGTGGGAAAAGGGAGTCGAGGAGGTTAATGGGCGACGTGATCCTGATGGAGCAAGATGTTTTAAATCAAGTCCCATATGACGACGCCAGCTTCACCACCACGTGGCCTATCGATTTGCATTATCCGGATCCCGTGGAAGGGCTTGAACACGAGGAACCATTTTTATCGATCGCTAAAACAGAGTCGATTGAGCCCTACGCGGTAC
>JAAYTC010000395.1 GCA_012518155.1 Bacteroidales bacterium
CTCGCGATGGCGGTCAACTCGATCAGTTGCCGATCAAAAGAGGCGATCCCCAGCTTCCGCGCGATGAGCTCACCCACCGCGTGTCCCCCGCTGCCGTATTGGCGAGAGATGGTGATCACGTAATGGTTGCTCGTCATGTATGGTTCCGGAACCACTTTAACCTCCGGCTTGGATGGTAACAGCTTGTCCACGAAATGGACCCGCTTCTGGTAAATCTGCACGATAAAACCCACCAAGATCGCCGACGCGATGGTCCCTTCCCGTACCCCTTCGAGTCGCCCGTGGAAAATAAGCACTGCAATCACCGCGAGGGCCACCATCGTGGAGTCGATCGCCATCTTCGTCTTCCCGAAATTTTTATTGTATGTCTCCGAGATCACCATGGTCAACCCTTCGCCCGGCAGATAGCCCTCGTCCGCTTTCAGCTCCAGGAAAATCCCGAAGGCCGTTATGAAACAGCTGATGATAATCAGCAGCCATTGTACGATGTAATTGTCCACCACCAGCCAGGTGGTCAAGTAGAGGCAGAGGTCGATAAACAGCCCGAAGACCAGCACGATGGGGAGCTGAAGGAACGCCCTGGGTGGAAATTTGCTTTTCAGTATAAAGAACTGTATCAGCACCAGCAGCGAGTTGACGATGATGGTGTAGGTCCCCACCGAAACAGCCGGGACTAACAGGTAGGATACGTAAGCGATGGAGGAGATGGGACTCGTTCCCAAGTTGGATCGGATAGTGAGTGCTACGCCGAATGAAATAAAAAATACCCCTGCTATAAAGAGCAGGATCCTGATGGGAAGCCCCTTTTTCTTCATACTTTTCTTAATTGATAACCTCTCCTTACGTCACGCCATGAAACCAAACGGCTCGCGGCGTGACGATTTCCTAAGCACGCAAATATAACGAAAATCGAGCAGAAATCCAATTTTACTTGACCCTACCAGCTCAAGTTCAGCGTAGCCGAACCTCTCGGTTGGGTGAATGTCTATCCTACTCCCGGTACCAGCAACAGGCAGGCAGGGCATCGTAGATCGCTTGGTCGGCTTTAAAGCTTCCCGCGTCGTGCCCCACGGCCGCCAACGTCTTCGCCACGTCGTCCGTCGTCACCTTCTCCGGATCAAAATCGAGGTGCAGCTCCTGGGCACTCTGGTCCCACACGGCCCGGAATACCCCGTCGACCCCCTTGGCGGTCTCCTCTATCCGCTCCTTACACATGCCGCACGCTCCCCCTACCGGGATCATGGCGTGCTCGGCCGCCTCTTGGTCGAAATGAGCCTCATGGCTATGGGCCTCGTGTTCGTGACCCATCGCGTCGTTCATCATGCTTCTTTTCCCCGCGAGCTGTGCACTCGCGTCGATCACGAACGCCCCTTGGGTCACCACCTCATCGCCCTCCTCGATACCGGAAAGCACCACGTAGGCTTCTCCTAATGACGGTCCCAGTTCAATCTCCCGGAGCAGGTAGGCGGGCGTTTCCGTACCCTGTTGCTTAACGTAGGCAATGGAACGCTTCCCGGTCCACAGGACGGCCGATTTAGGGATCACGATCCCTTCGGCGTGTTGTTTCAGGGGTGCGGTGATCTTCGCGTTGGCGTACATCTCCGGCATCAGCTCACCCTGGGGGTTGGCGGTCTCTACTCGGATCGTGGCAGTACGGGTCATGGGATCCAAGATCGGGTTGATAAACGACACCTTGCCCGAGTAGCTCTTGCCCGGCAAAGCTTGCAAGGTATACTCCACCTGATCACCCACCTTTAGGAAAGGCAGGTCCGCTTCATACGCGTCAAACAGTGCCCATACCCGCGAGAGGTCGGCCACCTCGAACAGCACCGTCCCCGTGTTCACGTAGTCGCCCTGGTTCACGTGCTTGGCCACCACGATGCCGCCGGTATTGGCGGTAATTTCCAACAGGGGAGAAGGCTGGCCCGATTCCTCGATCTTCGCGATCTGTTCGTCCGAAAGCTTCCACAGCTTGAGTTTGGCCCGCACCGCGTCCAAGATAGCCGGTTGCACCTCTTGCAGCTTTACCGCCTCTATCAGCTCCTGTTGCGCGGTGAGCAACTCCGGCGAGTAGATGGTGGCGATCGGTTGCCCCTCCCGCACCCTTTCACCGGTAAAAGCGACCAGCAGTTGCTCGATGCGACCGCTCACGTGCGCGGTTTGCGACCGGGTGAGGCGTTCATCCGCTTTGATGGTGCCGTAGAGGTGCATCTCTTTGATCGGATTTTGTAGGTTCGCGGAGGTCGTCTGTATCTTCGCCAAGGCCACCGCTTCGGCGCTCAACTGAATGGCTGCCGGGTCGATCGCCGCGTCCCCCGATCCGGTCGTCTGCAGCGGGATCAAATCCATCGCGCAGAGAGGGCACAGTCCCGGTTCGTCCATTCGTATCTGCGGGTGCATGGAGCAGGTCCACACCGTCGGTTCGTCGCCATGATCGTGCCCGTGATGCGCGTGGTCGTGCTCGTTGTCGTGCCCGTGGCTGCTCGACGGTCCGCCGGAGAAGATGAGCCATCCCAAGAGTAGGCCCGCGAGGAGAATCAGTCCATACCGGACAATTCCTTTATTGAAAAATCGTTTTATGCTATTGTTGCTCATAATGATAGAATTTATTTGCGTGAAGGATTTATTTGTTTGTACTGTTAAAAGAGTGGAGCTTTTGGACTGAAGCCACCCGCGTGTTGTAATCGGCGATCGCCTCCGCCTCTTGTAGTTGGTAATCCAAGAGTTGCCGTTGCACCTCGATCACGTCGATCACATCGCTTTGTCCCGTCACGAACTCCTGCACCAGCAGACGGTAAGCCGTGAGGGCGATCTCCCGTTGTTTCCCGTAGAGGGCGACCTTTCGTTCCGCGTCCTCCAGTTGATGCTGCAGCCCGTAGAGCTCCGCTTGTAAGCCATTCAGCGTGTTGTGGTACTTCTCCCGAGCCGATTGTTGCAAGATGCGGCTCTCCCGTTGGGCGGACCGGTACTTGCCACGGAAGATGGGCAGGCTCACCGACACCATCGGCATCACCATATGCATCCCGTTGTGGTGTTCCAGTACCGGCGTGGGACTCTTTTCTACCATCATGTATTGCAATCCGATGCCGATCATGGGCAGTCCCATCTTTTTCTCCATCTCCTCCTTTGCCTCGTGGGCTCGTTCCTCCTCTTGCAGCATGCCCAGTGACGGGTTTTGCTCTTCAATGGCTCGAGCAATCTCCGAGGCGTTGAACGGGAAGGCCACTTTCTCGAGCGAGGGAGGAAGGACCACCTCGCTGTCACCCGGGCGGTTCAACAGGGCGTTGAACTTAGCCTTCTCTGCGATCATCTCCGATTGCAGGCTCTCGATATTGTTATCGATTTGTGCCGCTTCCAGTTGGATGCGAAGCACGTCCGACATCCCCCCGCTGCCGCCGCGGGATCCTACCGATACCCGTTGCGTGGCCAGCTGTTCCAGTTGGGCCAGTATCTTTTTGTTCTCCTTGTTATTGGTCAGCTGCTGTTGCAACCGTCCCATCCGGTACCATTGGGCGTACATCTCGAGGAAAAGATCGTCTCGTGCCTCTCGGAACTTCTCGTAGGCCATCCTCGCCATGTGTGTCGCTTCGGTCTGTGCCGCCTTTTTGGTGCCGAACCAGGGGAACATCTGCATCAGGGTGAAATCGGCCACTTGGCGACCTCCCACGATCTCCATTGGCTTCAGGAAAAATCCGATCTCCAGTTCGGGATCCGGCCATGCTCCCGAGCGGTTGACCCTCTCCAGTGAAGCCTTGTACTCCATGAAGGAGGCGTTCAGTCCCGGATTGTTCCTCCCTGCGACTTCCAAGTAGCGTGCCAGCGAGTCGGTTGTTTCTCCTGCAACTATTTCGATAGCCTCCGGCACTTCTTCTGAGGCGGTTGCTTCCATTGCGGTTATTCCATCTGCCCGCATGGATAGGATAGGAAATATCCCGATGAAGATACACAGCACGAGGAGACAGCGTCTGTTTACTTCCCTCTTAGGTCCTTCCTGCCGATGAAGGCAGTAAGGTTTCATATTATTATTTCGTTTCATTGTCTCTCTATTGTTGTTTTAATCTGTTTTCTTTGTTTTGAATGGTTGCCTGTAGATGGCCCCTGACTATAAGGCCTATAAATGTTTCGTGGGGACCCGAAATAGTCAGAGGCCATCGGAATCATAGACAAAAGCTGAATTATTTACTTTGCTGCCTTTTAATCGCCCCTTCCCTCCACCAGCACTGCAGGATCGGCACCACGAACATGGTCATCGACTGGATGAGCATCCCGCCAAAGGTGGGGATCGCCATGGGCACCATGATGTCGGACCCTTTCCCGGTGGAAGTAAGTACCGGCAGCAACGCGATCAGCGTGGTGGCGGTCGTCATCACCGCGGGGCGTACCCGTTTGAGTCCGGCGTATACCACCGCTTCTCGGATTTCATCCCTTGTTTGGGGATCCCGTTCCAGGAAGGTATCGTGGATGTAGGTACCCATCAATACACC
>JAAYTC010000396.1 GCA_012518155.1 Bacteroidales bacterium
GAAGGAGAAAAGGCGATCTACCAAAACCATTGGATGGCGGGGGGTAACGAGATTACCTGGGATATGATCCACTACGACGTGCAACTCTTCGGGGGGGTAGTACTCCACCAAGGAAAAATCGCGGAGATGGCCACGGGGGAAGGAAAAACCTTGGTGGCGACCTTGCCGGTATTCTTGAACGCGCTCACCCATGAGGGGGTGCACGTGGTGACGGTGAACGACTACTTGGCAAAGCGTGACTCGGAGTGGATGGGGCCCATGTATATGTTTCATGGTCTCTCGGTGGATTGCATCGACAAACACGAACCGAACTCCGAAGCCCGCCGCAAAGCGTACAATTCAGACGTGACGTTTGGTACCAACAACGAGTTTGGTTTTGATTACCTCCGCGACAACATGGCGGTTTCACCAAAAGACCTGGTACAACGCAAACATAACTACGCGATCGTGGACGAGGTGGACTCGGTGTTAATCGACGATGCACGTACACCGCTCATCATATCGGGACCGGTGCCAAAGGGCGATGATCAGCTCTACGACCAATTGCGTCCCCGCGTGGAAGTGATCGTGAAAGCCCAACGTGATCTCACTACCCGCCTGCTGGCCGATGCGCGTACCAAGATGGCTTCCGAAGATCCCAAGGAACAGGAAGAGGGTGCCTTACTGCTTTTCCGCTCCTACAAGGGGATGCCGAAATACAAACCGTTGATCAAGTACCTCAGTGAACAGGGTGTTAGGGCAGCCATGCTCAAGACCGAGGCGTTTTACATGCAGGAACAGATGCGAAATATGCACGTGGTGACCGACCCGCTCTATTTCGTGATCGACGAAAAGCAGCACAGCATCGAACTTACCGACAAGGGAATCGACATGCTTACCGGCAGGTCTGACGACCCGGAGTTCTTTATCTTGCCCGATATCGGGTCACAACTCTCCGAACTGGAAGGAACCGAGTTGCCCGACGAGGAGAAAGCGGCTAAAAAGGATGAGCTGTTGCAAAACTACGCCATTAAATCGGAACGCGTCCACACCGTCAACCAGCTGTTGAAAGCTTACACCTTGTTCGATAAAGACGACGAATACGTGGTGATCGAGAACAAGGTAAAAATCGTGGACGAACAGACGGGCCGTGTGATGGAGGGGCGCCGCTACTCCGATGGCCTACACCAAGCAATTGAGGCCAAAGAACGGGTGAAGGTGGAAGCGGCCACGCAGACTTTCGCTACCATTACCCTCCAGAACTTTTTCCGGATGTACAGCAAGCTGGCCGGAATGACCGGTACGGCCGAGACGGAAGCGGGCGAATTTTGGGACATCTACAAACTGGACGTGGTAGTGATCCCCACCAACCGCCCCATTGTACGGGATGACCAGAACGATCGTATCTACAAGACCAAGCGGGAAAAATACACGGCGGTGATCGAGGAGATCGAGTCGCTCATTTCAAAGGGGCGGCCGGTACTCGTGGGTACCACCTCGGTAGAGATATCGGAACTATTGGGTCGTATGCTCACCCTGCGCAAGATTAAGCACAATGTACTGAACGCGAAACTTCACCAACGAGAGGCCGAGATCGTGGCCACGGCGGGACAGAGTGGGGTAGTCACCATCGCCACCAATATGGCGGGCCGGGGTACCGACATCAAACTCTCGCCCGAAGTGCGGAAGGCGGGGGGGCTCGCTATTATCGGTACCGAACGACACGAGTCTCGTCGCGTGGACCGACAGTTAAGAGGGCGTGCAGGGCGTCAAGGGGACCCGGGTTCGTCGGTCTTCTTTGTCTCATTGGAGGATGACCTGATGCGGCTCTTCGCCACCGAACGTATCGCGGGACTAATGGACCGGATGGGCTTTGAAGAGGGCGACGTGCTGGAACACAACATGCTTAGCAAGTCGGTGGAACGCGCGCAAAAGAAGGTAGAGGAGAACAACTTCGGAATCCGTAAACGTCTGTTGGAGTACGACGACGTGATGAACTCGCAACGAGAGGTAATCTATAAGCGCCGCCGCCACGCCTTAATGGGCGAGCGTATCGATAACGACGTGGCCAACATGATCACAGAGACCTCCAAGAATATCGTGGAAAATAACGAGGACATGTACGATAACATGAAGCTCGAACTGCTCCGGGTGATGGCCTTAGATATCCCCTTCGAAGAGGAGGATATGAAAAGGATAAAGCCCAACGAGATGGTGGATAGGGTGACCAAAGCAGCTTTCGAGACGTTCAAACGAAAGACAGAGCGGTTGGCCGAGATCGCGCAGCCTGTAATCAAGCAGGTGTACGAGAACCAAGGGGCGATGTACGAGAACATATTGATTCCCATCACCGATGGTAAACGAGTATACAACATTGCTTGTAACCTCAAGGAGGCGTATGAAACCGGATCGAAAGCACTGGTGAGGGCATTCGAGAAATCGATTCTGCTTCACACCATCGACGAAGATTGGAAAGAGCACCTGCGCGAGATGGACGAACTGCGTCAATCGGTTCAGACCGCGAGCTACGAGCAGAAAGACCCACTACTTATCTACAAATTGGAGTCGTTCAACCTCTTCCGAGAAATGGTAAACGATATCAACTCGAAAGCGGTTTCGATCTTAATGAGAGGGCAAATTCCGACGCAAGATCCGACCAGTGTGCGCCAAGCCGCTCCCGAACAAAAAACCGATTACAGCAAGTATCGCACTCGAAAAGAGGATACCGAGGGCCTATCCGCCCCGGGCGAGGGCAGGGGGGGACAACAACCACCCCGACAACCACAAAAGTTGGAGCCCATCCGGGTTGAAAAGAAGGTAGGGAGAAACGATCCATGCCCGTGCGGAAGCGGTAAGAAATACAAAAACTGCCACGGGAGGTAAACACTTCATCCGCTTTAAATTCCTTTTCTTTTTTGTTGTTAAAATCGAAGAAAAGTCGTATCTTAGTAGCTTAAATTCTCGTGAATAAAACATTATTTATTCACGTGGATATAAGCTACATAGAGAAATATTGAAGAGAAAAATCACATTTGAATATGATTGATCAGGAAGACAGAATCATCAAGATAAATATCGAAGATGAGATGAAATCGTCGTACATCGATTATTCGATGTCAGTTATCGTGTCTCGGGCGTTGCCTGACGTGCGAGACGGATTTAAACCGGTACACCGGCGCATCCTCTACGGGATGTCGGAACTGGGCAATACGGCCGATAAACCTCATAAAAAATCGGCCCGTATCGTGGGTGAAGTATTGGGAAAGTACCATCCACACGGCGACTCCTCAGTCTATAACGCGATGGTACGGCTGGCTCAGGATTGGAGCATGCGGTACACCCTCGTGGATGGACAAGGAAACATGGGAAGCGTGGACGGGGACAGCCCCGCGGCCATGCGGTATACCGAGGCTCGACTCAACAAGTTAGCCGAAGAAATGCTGCGGGATATCGAGAAAGAGACGGTCGACTTTCAACTGAACTTCGACGATACCTTGCAAGAGCCTACCGTTCTTCCTACACGCATTCCCAACCTGCTAATCAATGGTTCTTCGGGAATTGCCGTGGGAATGGCGACCAACATCGCGCCCCATAACCTCACAGAGTGTATCGACGGCATTATCGCGTACATCGATAACCGAGAAATTGATATCAAGGGATTGATGCAATACATCAAAGCTCCTGATTTTCCTACCGGTGCCTATATATACGGGTACAAAGGTGTAGAAGAGGCATTTGAGACGGGTAGGGGACGCATCGTGATGCGAGGAAAAGCCGAAATTGAATCGGGTAAATCAAGCGACAAGATCATTATCTCGGAGATTCCCTATTTGGTGAACAAGGCCGATCTGATCAAGCATATCGCCGACCTCGTTTCGGACAAAAAAATCGACGGGATATCCAACGTGAACGATGAGTCAGACCGGCACGGTATGCGCATTGTGGTAGATATCAAACGCGACGGCAACGCCAACGTTGTCCTTAACAAACTCTACAAACTCAGTGCTTTGCAATCGTCGTTCAGCGTGAATAACATCGCATTGGTGAATGGTCGTCCCGAAATGCTCAACCTCAAACGAATGATTGAGCTGTTCGTGGAACATCGGCACGAAGTGGTAGTTCGCCGCACGAAGTATGAGTTACGCAAAGCCGAAGAGCGTGCGCACATCCTCGAAGGGCTGATCATCGCCTCCGATAACATCGACGAAGTGATCGCCATCATCCGGGGTTCTTCCACGCCTCCCATCGCCATTCAAGGGCTCATGGACCGGTTCAGCCTCAGCGATATACAAGCACGCGCCATCGTGGAGATGCGTCTCCGCCAACTCACCGGGTTAGAGCAAGATAAACTCCGTGCAGAATACGAAGAAATACAGCAGCTGATCGCTCACTTGAACGAGATACTTAACAACGAGGATCTGCGTATGCAGGTAATCAAGGATGAACTTCTGGAAGTACGTGAAAAATATGGCGATGAGCGTCGCTCCGAAATCATTTTCTCGGCTGAAGAGATGAATCCCGAGGATTTTTATGCCGATGAAGAGATGGTAATCACTATCTCACACATGGGCTATATCAAGCGAACCCCCTTGACCGAGTTCCACACGCAAAACAGGGGAGGAGTAGGGGCGAGAGGTTCCGACACGCGGGACGAAGATTTCGTGGAGTATATTTATCCCGCCACTACCCACAACTACATGCTCTTTTTCACGCAAAAAGGGAAATGTTACTGGCTGCGGGTATACGAGATTCCGGAAGGCACGAAGAACTCCAAGGGGCGTGCCATTCAAAACCTGTTGAATATAGACCCCGACGATAGCGTTACCGCTTTTATTCGCGTTGAAACGCTGCAAGACGAGGAGTATATCAACTCGAATTACCTGTTATTTAGCACGGAACAAGGCGTGGTCAAGAAAACGTTGCTCGAAGCTTATTCTCGACCGAGACAGAATGGAGTGAATGCCATTACGATACGAGAAGACGACCGAGTGATCTCCGTAAGGATGACGGACGGGAACCAGCACGTGATCCTGGCCAATCGAAATGGAAGGGCCATCCGCTTTCATGAAAATGATGTCCGCCCAATGGGCCGTACCGCCACGGGAGTCAGGGGAATGACGCTAGATCAGGACGGGGAAGATGCCGTGATCGGCATGATTTGCATGGAACCTGACTCTGAAAGCACTATACTGGTGGTCTCTGAACAAGGGTATGGTAAACGTACGAAGCTGAACGACGATGACGGGGAACCGGTATACCGTATCACCCGTCGCGGGGGTAAAGGGGTAAGAACACTGAACGTGACCGATAAAACCGGAAAACTTGTCGCAATTAAAAGCGTCACAGATGACAACGATTTAATGATAATTAACAAATCTGGGATCACCATACGTGTGAAAATTTCCGATATTCGTACGATGGGACGAGCCACTCAAGGCGTTCGTCTCATTAATTTGGAAAAACGGAACGACCAGATTGCTTCCGTTTGCAAGGTAAACTCGGAAGAAGATGAAGTGGAAAATCTCCCGGAAGAGCCATCCGACGATGAATAAATTAAACTTTTTGATAGTATTTAGTCATAATATAAAGCGAATGCAGATAATCTGTATTGTGAATCATGATGCAAATTTCTAATCACAAAAAAAAATATGAACAAAATGAGAAAATTCCTATTCCTTACAATGATTGCCCTTTTTTCCGCCGGATCGATGATGGCGCAAAAATCGGCGCTCCGAGACGCTAAAAGATCATTGGGCCGGGACGACCTGAATGAAGCACGAACCCTGATAAAGCAAGCATCTACTCACGAGGAAACGGCCACCGATCCGGAAACGTGGAAAGTGATGGGTGACATTGGGAATAAAGCTTTTGACAACGAAAGAACAAAGGCTATGTTGGGACAAAATACCAATGACAAAGTCATGTACGACGGCCTGTTGGAATCTTACATGCCCTATATCAAAGCGGACTCGCTGGCCGAGCTTCCGGATGACCGGGGACGAGTAAGAAACAGAGTGCGAAAGGATATCGCGGGTATCCTTCGCGCCAATCACCCTTTTTATATCAATGGGGGAGTTTATTACAACGAACAGGGAGATTACAAGAAAGCGACGGATTTCTTCGAAATCTACTGGGATATACCCTCGCTTCCCATGTTCGCTGACCAAAGCGATGCTTTCGTCATCGACAGCACGTATCAGACCATCAAGTACTACGCGATTATCACCGCAATCCAGGCTGAAGATCATCACCGAGCATTGGCGTTAATTGAAAGAGCTGCTAACGAGCCTTTCATCGAAAACACCGCGTACAAAGAAAGCGACCTTTATGAATTAATGGCCAGCGAGTACCATAACTTGGGCGATTCAGTAAAATACGTGGAAGCACTGCATCAAGGGGCCGAAAAATTCCCGACTAGTAACTACTTTGTTACCAATCTTGTAAACGTTTATATTCGTCAAGGAGATACGGAAGGTGCGCTCGAGTACTTGGACCAAGCAATCGTTAACGAACCATCGAACGCTTGCGACCTGAATAGCGTGAAGGGAGCACTAATAGCCGAAACCGGAGATTATAAGGCTGCTGAAGCAGAGTACCTAAAAGCATTGGCACAAGATCCGAATTGCGAAAGAGCGTTGGAAAATCTCGCGAGGAATTTTATCATTCAAGCACAAAATTTGAAAGAAGAGACCACACTTTTGAGCAACAGGCAACAACAGGTTGAAAACGACAAAATCACCGTGGAACTCTACAAGGAATCCCTTCCTTTACTGGAGAAATTAGATCAAGTATTGAAAGGCAGAGAAGCCTCTGAAAGCGAGATCAACAGTGCACTGATGCTTCTCAGGAACGTTTATTACAACCTAAGCGTGTTGGGTGTTGATAAATCAGCCGAGTTAAAAGAGATCGAATCTCGATTGGACTTGAATAACGGCTCCACTCAATAAAATAATCCTCTGTTACGATGCAGTGAAATTTTTGTATCGTGCAATGAAATTTTAAACGGTAGGAAATGCAGAAATGTTTTTCCTACCGTTTTATTTTCGTTACACGTTTTATTTCACGTGTTTCAATTTATAGCTAATGCAGCCAATCCAGATAAAATAGAGTAGTAGTAAAAAAACCAAATAAAATAACCAATGGTTATTCCAACATCTATTAAACATAATAGTCATTATAGGAAAACCAGGAATCTCCATTCGGGTAGGTGCAAAAAGCTGTATCCAGTGGTAAGCTGAGCTCGATAAAATTATGTGACGAGCATCGTGAATGTTTTTTGTTGGGTGAACATTAAGTGGGAACGTTAAAGTACGTAATGCGCGCTTTTTTTTGTACTTTTGCACTTTGAGAGGTTCTCGACACAAGTAAACATTTAAACATTGTCGTCGAAATAAAATTAGGTATGACAAACAACCAACGATATGATCTGCGCGGCGTGTCGGCATCGAAAGAAGATGTGCACGATGCCATCAAAAATAGCGACAAGGGATTGTTCCCGAAAGCATTTTGTAAAATAGTGCCAGACTACTTGGGTAATGATCCCGAATACTGTAATATCATGCACGCGGACGGTGCCGGAACCAAATCGTCGCTCGCGTACGTCTATTGGAGAGAAACCGGTGATCTTTCGGTCTGGAAAGGAATCGCTCAGGACGCGTTGATCATGAACGTGGACGACCTGCTTTGCGTGGGTGCCACGGACAATATTCTGGTCTCTTCCACCATTGGTAGAAATAAAAACCTCATTCCTGGCGAGGTAATCGCGGCTATCATAAACGGTACCAACGAGTTATGTCAGGAACTTACCGAATTGGGTGTACGCGTGTACCCGACTGGCGGGGAAACGGCCGACGTCGGCGACCTGGTGCGCACCATCATTGTCGACAGCACCGTGACCTGCCGTATGAAACGATCCGATGTAATCGATAACGCGCGTATCAAGCACGGAGACGTGATCGTAGGGCTCTCTTCGACGGGGCAAGCCACTTACGAAAGAGAATATAATGGTGGCATGGGCAGCAATGGCCTCACGTCGGCACGACACGATGTATTCGCGCATTACTTGGCAGAGAAATATCCCGAGAGCTACGATGCCTCTATCCCCGAGGATTTGGTCTATTCCGGCCGGATGAAATTAACGCAATCCATTGAAAATCTTGAGTTAGATGCGGGAAAACTGGTGCTGTCCCCTACTCGCACCTACGCCCCTATAATATCGCTAACTATCAATGAGTTAAAAGGAAATATT
Source organism: Bacteroidales bacterium (assembly GCA_012518155.1). Lineage (GTDB taxonomy): Bacteria > Bacteroidota > Bacteroidia > Bacteroidales > Dysgonomonadaceae > Proteiniphilum. Next base: position 8,228 of record JAAYTC010000396.1, read on the forward strand.
CACGGAATGATTCACTGTTCAGGAGGTGCTCAAACCAAAATTCTGCACTTCCTGGGGGATGATTTACGCGTGGTGAAAGACAATCTTTTCCCTATTCCTCCTCTATTTCAACTTATTAGAAATCAATCGAATACAGACTGGAAAGAGATGTATAAGGTATTCAACATGGGGCACCGCATGGAGCTATATTTGCCTGAATCATACGCGCGGCAAGTGATCGATATTTCACGTTCGTTCAACGTGGACGCGCGGATCGTGGGGCACGTGGAAAAATCAGAAAGAAGAGAACTCGTGATCGAAAGTGAAGCGGGACAATTTACTTACTCCTAGTACTGCACGTCGCGTTACCATCTTTTCTTGCATGTCGCGTACACCTTCTTTTCCACTACATTATTTCTTTTCCACTACACTATAGATTAATTTCATATGACAGAAAATTCATTGCTCGATAAACTTCAGCACCTGGTTACTCGCTTCGAGGAAATCGGTACACTTATCACGGATCCGTCCGTGATTGCCGATATGGACCGGTACGTGAAGTTAAACAAGGAATACAGCGAACTTCAAAAGATCGTGGACGTACGAAACGAATACAAGGGAGCGCTAGACAGCATAGCGGAAGCGAAATCGATCCTTGAAGAGGAGTCAGATACCGACTTGCGGCAGCTTGCTCAAGAGGAGCTCTCCATCAATAACGAGAAGCTGCCCGCGTTGGAAGAGAAGATCAAATACCTGCTCGTTCCGGCCGATCCTGAAGATACAAAAAATGCCATCATGGAGATTCGTGCCGGTACCGGAGGCGACGAAGCGTCGATCTTCGCGGGTGATCTTTACAAGATGTATACCCGGTATTGCGAGGACAAAGGATGGAGTACCGAGTTAGCAAGCTTTACCGAAGGCAGTGCCGGCGGGTATAAGGAGATAATTTTCACCGTGCGAGGCACCAACGTGTACGGCACGCTCAAGTACGAGTCGGGCGTTCATCGTGTGCAACGAGTACCACAGACCGAAACACAGGGCCGCGTACATACTTCTGCTGCCACGATAGCTGTCCTCCCCGAGGTAGAGGAGTTTGACCTGGAAATAAATCCTGCCGATATCGACTTTCATACTGCCCGGTCGGGTGGCGCGGGCGGGCAGCACGTGAACAAGGTAGAGACCAAAGTACAGCTCACCCACAAACCCACGGGGATCGTGGTCATATGCCAACAGTCCCGGTCGCAAGTCAAAAATCGGGAAATTGCCATGCAGATGCTCCGTGCGCGAATTTACGATATGGAGCTAACTAAACGCCAAGGCGACATCGCCTCTCGACGGAAAACGATGGTCTCCACGGGCGACCGGTCAGCAAAGATTCGCACCTATAATTACCCGCAAGGGCGTATTACCGACCACCGTATCAACTACACGGTGTACAACTTGCCCGCTTTCATGGACGGCGATATCCAAGGTGTAATCGACCAACTGATGGTGACCGAGAACGCCGAAAAAATGAAAGAAGCGGAGTTGTAAATCACACGCTTTATCGTATCTTTGACGTTTTCTAAATACCAAATTTCATGAAACAGAAAATACTCATTGTTACTTTTCTACTTGTGGGGGTCTGTGCTACCCTGCCGGCACAGGTAGATAATAAAATTCCAAGGCTCCGCATCAGTACTTCAGGCGGGATGGGATATTTAACCGCGAAGGGAAAGGAAAATATGGATGGGTTTATCAACAAAGAGAAAATCAATCAACTTGAAGACGATCTTCGTTGGGCTACCCATCTGAACGGGGATATTCATTATCTTTTCAGATGGGGATTGGGGATCGGGGCCAAGTATATTTTTCACAAAACATCCGGTAAAGCCGAGGGAGTGATTACAAATTACATGGAGGTATCCGACTATTTACAACAGCCACACTATACCGTGACCGATATGTCGGAAAAGGATTATATCAACTATCTTGGACTTTCACTGGCTGCAATTTCGCCCATCGGGAATAGCGAGAAGCTTTTTTTGACTTCCTCCTATAGTGCTGGTTACATGCGGTGGCGAAGTGAAGCTTCCTTGTTTTACCAAAATTTATTGACCACCGGGGGTAATGTGGCGATGAATGCGGAGATAGGACTGGATTACCTGTTTCATCCCAATCTGGGGATCGGAGCAAACCTGGGTGCTTTTTTAGGTTATATCAATAAAATAAAGATAACTGACGGGATCACGACCCAGGAACAGAAACTGGATAAAGAATCGCGCTATAATGCTTCTAATATACATTTGACGCTAGGGTTACGTTATTATTTAAACAGATAAGCCATGAAACAATTAGTTACACCCCTACTTGTATTGTCGTTTATTGCTTTTATACTTTCTTGTGACGATTCGTTTCTGGAAGAGAACAAAAAAGTGATCGACGGCTATATGCTCGACACCTCTCTTTACGTGAATCCCACAAATGAGTTTACTGAAGTTTCTGTCACCCTGCCTGACCAGAAAAACAAAGACTTCAAGGTAGTTCAATATCCCACGCTTATTCAATTTGAATCATTAAAAGGACATATCGATGAACAGGGGAACCTGAAATTTAAAATCAAAGTAGGAGATTTTGAAACGAATGTCAGTCTCGACCCCCTTGAGTTAGGGCACATTCTTTTGAATATAAGCGATTTTGGTATGTTATCCATACCGATACTCCACCTGAATACAGGAGTATCAAAAGCGAATATAAACAACACTTCTTTTGACTTTGGA
>JAAYTC010000054.1 GCA_012518155.1 Bacteroidales bacterium
AGGAGCAACAGCAGAAGCGATGATAAAAGTATTCGTTTCATAGAATCGTTGTTTATTGTGAATTTTCACGGCAAAGATAGGTGTCGGAAAGGCAAGGGAAGGTTAAGCAAACGTTATATAACGTGACAATAACGTTGCCAGTTTATAATGAACTATTTCGATAAGCAAGAGCAGAAACAAAGCTTGCTTTGGTTATGCCGAGCGCAGAAATAGTCTAATTTTATTTAATGAATAGTTTTTTATAGCGTTCTTTTTTGTACTTTTGCACAATGTAGGATGCGTTTCGGCAATCTTCAAACAAGCTTGATATTGCTCTCAACTTTCACTACATTTTCTCTATAAATCGAATGAAGAAGTGTGCGTGATTGCTTGGTAAGGCGTATGTTGTTTGATTCAGGCCATACCAACCCGGATGAAGGCCGTGGGGCTTTCATTAAAAAAAATTAATTTCCTCTTCGAACTCTAAGGTCTCTTGCTCGTGTCCAAAACGATCTCCTTGTCAGAGTCAGTTTGCAAAACGGGGTAACATGTCCACCACAAATGTAAGGACTTTACAAGGAAACCGGTTGTATATTTCAGGTCGCCTCTCGGGCTCTCCGGGGATTGGCATCAAGCCGGTACTCGCTGTCAAAATACTCGTCCTTGGAAAGTTGCGACCAGATGATTCCCAGCAAGTGGCGCGCTATGGCCACGGTGCACTTGTTCCGGTTCTTGCCTCGTTGTCTCAACCGCCAAAACTTGTTGTAGAATATGGATCTTCGTGTCCGTGATGCTCCCCATGCCGCTTCCATTAATGCTTTTCGCAAGTACTTGTTGCCATGTGTTATTTTTAGGCTTTTAATCTTTCCCGCGCTTTCATCGTTGCGGGGACGGAGTCCGGCCCAGGATACCAATGCCGCCGCGGTGGCGAACAGGCTCATATCCGCTCCTATCTCCGAGATGATGATGGCGGCCGTTTGCTCCTTGATGCCGGGCAAGCTTAGTAACAGCGAGAACGCGCGGTGATAATGCTTTTTGCATGACTTGATCATTTCCGCGAGGCATGTCTCCTTCTGTGCCTGGTACATCCTTAAAACTTCCATGTATTGCTTGAGCATGTCGACATCCGCGTGCCCGATGTTTCCCTCCAGGGAATCCCGCACGACCTCCCGACCGTGCTTGTTCACGGTACGACCGTGGATGAGCTTGACAAGCTCCTCGGGAGAGCGTTCGCCTTCCATAATGGCCTGTACCACTTTCTGGTAACTCTTGCCGTTAATGTTGGACACGTAATTGCTGATACGGATATTACAGCTTTGAAGGATCATGTCGATCCGCTGTTGACAGCGCACCAGGTCCTTGTTGAGATCATTAATCCGCCGCCCGTACAGTCGCAACTGCTGGATCCTGTTGTCGGGGACGAAACTGTTCCTGACCAGGTTCTTCAACAGGACAGTGGCAATCCATTCGGCATCCTTCACGTCGCTCTTGCGACCGGGAAGTTGCTTGATGAACTGCGGGTTGACAAGGTACAAACGGAAATCATTCTCCAGCAAATGCCAAATAGGCTTCCCGTAAATACCGGTACTTTCCATGCAGACCTCGCTCACGTGGTGGGACTTGAGCGTCATGGACAATGACTTGACCTCGCGTGTGGATACTCCAAACTTCTTTTCACTTTTTTTTACCCTGTTCATCCATAATGCACATGAATATGCTATTTTTGTGGATGTCAAGGCCGCATACAGTTCTCATAATGTTAAGTTTTTAAATTAAACATTGTGCCAATAGCACGTTAACTACTTGTAGAACGCCGCGGCCTTGATTTTTATTTGCTCGTGTATAAAATCTCGACTTTTTTATCTAAGTTTGCACAACGTAACAGTCGCCTCGGCAATTGCTCAAGCAAGCTTGGCATTGCGCTCGGCTTTATGTACATTTCGATAATGTAACAGTCGCCTCGGCAATTGCTCAAGCAAGTTTGGCATTGCGCTCGGCTTTATGTACATTTCGATAATGTAACAGTCGCCTCGGCAATTGCTCAAGCAAGCTTGGCATTGCGCTCGGCTTTATGTACATTTTAAACACACGATGAAGGAAAAGCTGTTTATATCCCTGCTTATCTGTAGCGTGTACGTGGCCTCTACTTGGTCGCAAGCACGAATAATTATGCCCGACTCGTCGCAAATAACGACGAGCCGTGATTCGCTTGATCTTCTCCCCCGTCAAATTCCCGGGGAGCACGATCATGAGCACTCGTTGGATAGTGTAGAAGGGCATACATCGCATTTGAACCATTTGATTCATGACCACGGGGCGGAAGCTGACTCGCTTCAGCAACTTGCCAGAATGTTTCATTGGAAAATAAACCCAAGAACGGGTGATCGAATACCTACCGAATCCGACACCGTCGTGCATAATTTTCAACACTCTACATTGGCAGATGGGCTATCGGTAGCCACGGGGCACTTGGGATCCATTGGATCGCCCGTGATTTCAAAAGTTTTCTGGGATAGAGATGAAACGGAAGCGTTTATCTTTAATAATGCATATCACCCCTACTTGAACAAACCAGAGGAGATGCTCTTCGTGAATACTCGCGTACCGTATTCAAGGATTAATTACTATCGTTCCGGAAACAATCAAAACAGGGAGGACCGTCTTGACGCGAGATTGACATCGAACTTCGGGAAAAGCCTGAACGTGGGATTCGACGTGGACCTGATTAATTCACGAGGATACTATAATTCACAATCAACGCGACACAATAATTTTTCGCTTTTTGGTAACTATTTATCGGACCGGCTTGAAGCGCACGCGTATATGAATATCGGTAAGATAAGTAATTTTGAAAACGGGGGAATTACCGATGAGGTGTTTATTACCGATCCCGACGCTGTGCAGCAGCAATTCCGTCCAAGAGATATCCCGGTAAAATTCACCAACACGTGGAACACAGTGGGCAACAATCGATTTTTCCTTTCTGGAAGATATAACTTGGGGTACCAAGAAACCGTTAAAACCGATACACTCGAACAGGTAAGCGGGGAGTTTGTTCCGGTCGCGAGTTTAAGCTTTTCTTCAGCATATACTCAGCAGTATCGCCGTTTTTTATCGCATGATACGGCCTTCGTGGAGGTAGATGGTGTGCCTATGCAGCGGATCGATCAGTTCTATAATAATTCCTACTATAGTGGGGCAGTGGATGATAGTGTTCATTATTCGTCGTTTAAAAACAGCGTGGCCCTGAGTATGAGAGAAGGTTTCAAGGATTGGGTGAAGTTCGGATTGACCGCTTTTCTGGAATATGACTTGCGTAATTACTCCACGCGAGATAGCGTGAGTAGCGGATATGCTGGACATCGTGAAAGCGCGGTTACCATAGGAGGAATATTAAATAAACAACAGGGGGATAACCTGCTGTTTAATATTCATGCCAATATGGGGGTATTGGGTGTAAACTTGGGTGAATTCAGGGCGATGGGTGAAGTAGAGACCGGTTTCGATATAGCGGGACGACGAACTACCTTATCGGCTGAGGCATACATCAAGAACCTACGACCCAAATACTTGCAGGAGAACTATTTCTCGAAATACTTTAAATGGAACCGGGAATTGGGGGACACTCGCCGCGTGTATGCGGGAGGAAAACTGCATATCCCATTTACCAATACTACAATGAGCGCGGGAGTAGAAAATATTCAGAATCATATCTATTATAATAGTGAAAAACTCCTGGAGCAAGAGAGTGATAACGTGCAGGTGTTAACCGCGCGTGTGGACCAGAATATCAAGTTGGGTGTTTTTAATTGGGATAATCAAGTGGTATATCAAGCATCCAGCAACCAAGAAGTCATTCCCCTGCCCACCCTGAGCGTGTACTCCAACATGTACTTGAAAGCTGAGATCGTGGATGTACTCACAATGCAAGTGGGGGTCGATGCACACTGGCATACCAAATATCTCGCCCCAGGTTACGAACCGGCGTTGTTGCAGTTTTATAATCAAGATGAAAAGGAAATTGGGAATTACCCCATATCGACTATCTACGCGAATTTCCACCTACAACAAACGCGCTTTTTCGTGATGTTTTATAACGCGGCGTCGCAAGTGATAAAGCCGACGGAATATTTTTCATTGCCCGGGTATCCCGTGAATCCTTTTATTTTCAAAATGGGTGTATCCGTGAACCTGCATAATTAATATTCGTGCCACATGAAAGTCCCCAAGAGACTCATTATTTATCCTCTATTATTGATGTTAGCTGTCACCGCGATGGTGATAATACGTGATTTTCTACTCCGCACGGGACAGGGACCGGCTGTTTCGAGAGATTTTCAAGAGATTCTGGAATCGGGAGAACTGAACGCGGTAACCGACTATAACAGTATCGGGTACTTCGTACACGGGGATACGGTGCAAGGATTTCAATTGGAGATGATTCAAGCGCTGGAAAAAGAGTGGGGGATCAGGGTGAATCTCTTTCTGGAAAACAGCTTGGGAGATAATGTAAATGGGCTCTTGGAACAGCGTTACGATTTGATAGCAAGAAGTATACCTGTTAACACGGAGCTGAAAGAGCGAATTGCCTTTACCGTGCCTATAACGTTTAATAAGCAGGTTCTGGTGCAGCGAAAAAGTGAATTTAATGATAGTATCGAACCCATCCGGCAGCATCTCGATCTGGCGAAAAAAACCATTCACTTGGCGTACGACTCGCCAGCGATTCTCCGGCTTAATAACCTTTCACACGAAATTGGAGATACTATTTTTATCGTGGAGGATCTTACTTACGAGGCAGAACAACTGGTTATGATGGTGGCTGCGGGAGATATCGATTTCACCGTGTGCGACGAAAAGGTAGCGATGCAACTCGCGCAGAAGCTCCCCGAAATTGATGTTGAGACCGACATCAGTTTCACCCAACTGGAATCGTGGGCGGTACGCGACGATGCACCCTTGCTTCTGGATAGCCTAAATAGTTGGCTAAATCGATTCACGCGGACCCGGCAGTTTCGTCAAATTCATGGAAAGTATTATTAAAAAAAGACCTCTCCATATAGAGAAGTCCTTTTTAGGTGTCAACCGGCTCACTTTCTCAGGTGAAGGGCTTATGCTCTTTATCTGGAGATCTATGGCTGAGAAAATTGTAGTGAAAAGTGGTTAACGTCTTGGAGGAGCATTACGGCGTCCCTGCCGGTTGGCATCACGGACAGTTTTCTGCCTCTCTTCCCGCAACTGTTTCCATTGTTCCATTTTTTCTTTTCCAATGATTTTTTCCAGCTCGGCATCATTCTCGGCAACTGCCTTTTCGCGAGCAGTTTGCATCTCTTGGCGACGGGCGTCACGATCCCTGTTTCCTCGTTCTCGATCAGCTCGGTGAGCCGCTACCTGCTCGGCACGTTTCGCGTCTTGCTTCTCGAACAACTCTTGTACCTTCTTGGCTTCCTCGGCTGTTAATTCCAGTTGTTTTGTCATCGTTTCTACGCGGTCCTTAGCGGTCCATCTCTGTTCCGTGCGCGCGCCTTGTCGGGTATCTCTTCTATTTCTCGTGTTGTTTTGGGCTTCGAGCGTACCACTCAACGTGAAAATGGCCACAACTGCCATTACTACCATTTTTTTCATATCATTTACAATTTAAAAGGTGAATAAATCGGATTATACTTTGTATGTATGACACGTAAACGGGTGCAGAGTTTAACGGTACCCTCATTTAATCGATCATTAAGTAGCATAAGTACAGTTGTATATAGAAGTTTTTATCTTGTTTACAGGGTGAATTCGCATGTTCGTCGATAAAAAGAGGGTGTTTGTATATTTTCACAATTGGATCTACTATAGAGTAAGGAAAAATGACGATTAACATGAAAATATTTTTTTATGGCTGACGGATATTGATTAAATTTGCGATTGACAAAAACGATCAGCAGTGGAGAAGAAATACAGGGCAGATAACGGACTTGGTAATTTTTTTTGGGGAATCATGGCAGTAGTACTGCTTGGAATTCTTGTCTATCGTGTCGTGCATAAAGAGAGCTTATGGACGGTGGGGCTCTACTTTGCTTTCACTGTCGTTTTTATTCTCTCCGTAACCATAAAGGAGTACGCGATCACTGATCAAAATTTCTTGGAAATACGTTTTGTGCTGAAACTGTTTTCCAGAAATCGCCGCATCGCGATCGGCGATATGGTGGGGCTTAAGAGAGAAAAGAAAAATCAGCTGCGGATCGATAAAGTGCGTGGCTTCGAGGTGATCCGGGTTAAAGAAAAAGATATGGAGGCTCTCATCGCGGAGTTGAGGGAACGGAACCCGCGTATTCGAATGCCGGAAAGGGAGGATTAAAACATCTCTTCGCGGGGATAGCGTTCTTCGACCTTGCTGAAAAAATAAGAGGCAATTGTACCTACGATAAAGAGGATCGCACAGAAGAGGAGCGCTCCTCCAAAACTGAGATCAGAGAGCGCGAGCCCCTCGGCGGTGAACGCGGGGAACACCACGGTCGGGAAGATGGCCAATGAGGAGCCTACCACCATCCCCAGTATGAAATGATACATACCGGAATAGTACCTTTTGAAAAGCCATGCGGCTACCTTCGCGAAGAGTAATACGCAGACCACGAAGCCGATGATCAGGGGAATAATCACCCCATAATCGAAGTCCTTGATGCCGATTGCCATTTTATCG
>JAAYTC010000397.1 GCA_012518155.1 Bacteroidales bacterium
GAAAATGGCGTGAAAGTTCAATAAACGCCCGGTTCTCGTCGCGCGATTCGCCGTGAACACCAATCAACGAGAGGCCGCCGCTTTTAAGCCGGTAATACCTCCGGTTTGATCCTGATGAAGGCAATGCTTCCAGGGTGGGATTTGCTTTTCCCGTGTGCGCAGTGTAAAGGGATATAAGTTGTTGCATTTGGGTTATAGGGCCTGTGAATTAAAATACAATAGAGCTGACCTTTATTAAACTACTCCTTGGTATAAATCCCATATAGGAAAGCACATTTCGAAGTCATTCCACTGGATGTCCCCGTATTTAATCGAGAACTGTTGGAATAATTCTTTATCCTGATATTTTTTTGTCATCGGATTTTTCGCATTCATGAGAAAATTCTTAAAATCAATAGTCTTTTCCGTATTGTCCGAGAAGGAAAATTTGATCTTATATTCTCCTAAATATTCTGCTTTTGAAATTGAAATAACCATATGTTATAATTTTTTTGTGATTTTTTCTGATTGAACTTCTTTATTATAAACAAAATAGTCAACCCATTTCCTAACTATATCATCTCTATAAACTTCCACCAGTTTTTTGAAATGTTTCATGTTTCTGATGTTTAGGGGTTTTTTCCCTGTAACATCTGATATTCGTACTTCAACAAATTTACCATCTTCATAAATTATTTCAGCTTTACTCTCTGTGTCCTGAAATTTACAATGAACGTGTATAGGTTCGTGTTCAGTGGAATAAAATAAAATAATTAATCCCAGATATTCATATAATTTCGGCATCATTACGAACTTTAATTGAAATATAAAATCAAGACTTTCTTTAAGGGGTATCAAGAGTTTCCAGTTCCTTTAACCAAGTTTCGGCCGACGCGTCGCTCGGCATGCGCCAGTCGCCTCTGGGGGAGAGGTTCACTGATCCCACTTTTGGTCCATCGGGAAGACACGATCGCTTGAATTGCTGGGCGAAGAAACGGGTGTAAAATACTTTTAGCCATTTCAGAATTTCTTCGGGTGAGTATTTTCCGTTAAACGCCTGTACGGCCATAAATCGGATACGTTTTGGGGTATCACCGTATCGTAGCGCACGATACAGGAAGAAATCGTGCAATTCATAGGGGCCCACGAAGTGTTCTGTTTCTTGCGCGATCGTTCCATCTTTGCCGGCCGGCAACAGCTCGGGGCTGAAAGGGGTGTCGAGTATATCGTGCAAGATATCTCGCGCGGGTTGATCCATCCTGGAGTCAGCAATCCATCGGACCAGCGTGGCCACCAGCGTCTTGGGTACTCCCGTGTTCACGGCGTACATCGACATATGGTCGCCGTTGTAAGTAGCCCACCCTAAGGCTAACTCCGACATGTTCCCGGTACCGACCACCAGCCCCCCCACCTTGTTGGCATAATCCATCAGGATCTGTGTCCGCTCACGCGCTTGACTGTTCTCGTAGGTGACATCGTGTATATTGATATCGTGTTCAATATCTTGAAAATGCTTCGTGACCGCCTCCACGATAGAGATCTCCTTCACGGTCACACCGGATGACTCCATCAGTGCGATACCATTTTTATAGGTCCTATCCGTCGTTCCGAGTCCCGGCATGGTGATACCGTGGATGTTTTCGTGGGGAATGCCCAGCCGGTCGAACGCGTTAATGACAACCAGAAGTGCCAGTGTAGAATCCAATCCTCCAGAAATACCGATAACTGCTTTCTGTATACCGGTATGAACCAGTCGCTTCGCCAGCCCGTGTGTTTGTATATTGAATACTTCGGAGAGGCGTTCATCGCGTTCTGCTGCAGAGGGGATAAACGGATGAGGATTAAATGCCCTGTGCATACTGGAGGATGAAATAGCGTCGATCCGCCCATCCACTTCCGTCGCGTTGTCCGATGCCATCGCCTCGAAGTTGCTGTTTTGTAGCCGATCGTGACGCAATGCTTCAACATCGATATCAGCAATGATCATTCCGCTCTCGAGCGAGAACCGGTCCGATTCCACCAATAAAGCACCGTTCTCCGCGATAAGGCAAGCCCCTGAGAATACCATGTCGGTGGTCGACTCGCCCACACCGGCCGAAGCGTAGATGTACGCCGCATGGCACCGGCCTGATTGCTGTGTCACTAACGATTTTCGATAGGAGTGTTTGCTGACCAGCTCGTTGCTCGCGGAGAGGTTAAAAATTAATTCGGCTCCTTGCATGGCCAGTTGGGATGACGGGGGAATAGGCATCCACAGGTCTTCACAAATCTCTATCCCGAAATTGGCAAATGGGGTACGGAAGATCATTCCGTCGGGGCACACGGGTACATCCTCTCCTTCAATCTCAACCATGCAACTGCTGAGTTTATTTCCGGGCGTAAACCATCTCTTCTCGTAGTACTCGTTGTTGTTGGGCAGATAGCTCTTGGGCACGATCCCCAGTATTCCCTCGTGCGATATAACGGCAGCCGCGTTGTAAAGGCTGTTTTTAATACGGAGGGGCAGCCCCACGAGAACGATAAGCGATGTTCGTTCTTTCATGAAATGAATCAACTCGTGAAGCGATTCCAATGCTTTTTCCTGCAATGCTTTCTGGAAGAACAGGTCGCCGCAACTATAGGCCGTGATGCACAGTTCGGGAAAACAGAGGATTTGTACATTCTCTTGTTGAGCCCGTTCTATTACCTGTTTTATTTCGGCCGTGTTGTAATCGCAATCCGCCACTTTCAACATCGGCGATGCGGC
>JAAYTC010000398.1 GCA_012518155.1 Bacteroidales bacterium
CCTTCGCTACAAGCGGTTTTTGTTTCCGCGGCGGAAAATTCAATTCCAAGATCGAATTGGTGGGACATACCGGTGCGCATTTACGGCAGAGCCGGCATTTGTCATCTATTATAAACGCGAGATTGTTTTTAATGGTGATAGCATCGAATTCGCACACTTTTTGGCATTTACTACACCCGATACAGGCTACAGCACATGCTTTTTTCGCGACGGCTCCTTTGTCTTCGTTCACGCAACTCACAAAGATGCGTCTCGATTTAGGGCCCTGTTTTCTTAATTCGATGATGTCCTTCGGGCAAGCTTTCACGCAAGCACCACAGGCGGTACATATATCTTCTACTACATCGGGGAGCAGCGTTTCGGGATTCATATGGATAGCATCGAACGTGCACGATTCCACGCAGTCGCCTAGTCCCAGGCAACCGAACGAACAACCCGTGTCGCCGCCATAGAGAGCAGCGGCCATGGTGCAATTTGAAACACCGTCGTACAGGTTAAGGCGGGGGCGGTTATCGCACGTTCCGTTACATCGAACCACAGCAATCTTCTTGGTGGTTACCGGGGCGGTCTGACCAAGTATATCAGCGATTCGGTTCATGGTTTCCTGCCCACCTACCGGGCAGTTGAGGCCGTCCAACGTCTCCGCTTTCACGCAGGCCGACGCGAAAGAGGCGCATCCTGGGAATCCACAGCCGCCGCAATTAGCAGCCGGTAGGGCCTCCTGCACCTCCTCTACGCGAGGATCTTCCTCTACTTTAAATCGTTGTCCCACGAGGAACAAGATCGCCGCGCTTCCGGCACCGATGGTGCCCAACGTGGCTACAGCAGTTAATAAAACACTCATATTAATTTGTATTCTTAATATTGAATCTGAACGATTTTGCCATTTTATCCCTCAGCAGGTAAAGCACCAGGTAATAAGGTGCCAACGCGGCCATTGAGGTGAGGGCTGCTTCTATTTCGTTGAATTCCCATACAGTGAGGGAAACCACTAAGGTAGCCAGAAGAATGAGCAAGGGTATCACGAAAGCCCAAAGGACTGCTTTGTAGCCAATGGACTCTTTTCCCTCGATGATCACTCGGTCATTCAAGCGATAAGGGCCGGTGACATCCGGTATCTCCACTAACTTCTCTTTCGAGTCGGCAGCCATGCACATATCTTTAGCGTGACACGCGCTGCATGCCGACTGTTGAAGTATGCGTACGGTAACAAGATTTCCGCTGATCTTCTCGACTATTCCTTCGTGTTCAATCATGAAACATGAATGGTGAAATACCTGTAATCTACTCGTTTTTTGTTCTACGCGAAGTTACGGAATATTTTTGGGATTAAACAAAGATTTTATGAACTTAACAGAAGCCAAATTAACGCGACGCGTTTAAAATAAACAACCTGCCGAACATTTAGCCGTTTAAGTTGTTAAAAAGTGAGTTACAGCCTATAGAGTGTGTTGAACTGACTATAGCATTTTAGTAGAAACTTATTTAATACTTTTCCATATGATTTTCGATATCGATATGATTCGCGAAGTGTATGCGCGGCTTCCTGAAAAAATAAACAAAGCAAAGAAGGCATTGAAGCGTCCTTTGACGCTTACAGAAAAAATTCTTCTTACGCACCTTTCGCGGGGTGTCCCCTTGCAAGATTACCAACGAGCGCACGACTACGTCAATTTCGCCCCCGACCGAGTAGCTATGCAAGACGCCACTGCCCAAATGGCACTTTTGCAGTTAATGAACTCCGGAAGGACCAGCGTGGCGGTGCCTTCCACCGTGCATTGCGATCACCTGATCCAAGCATATAAAGATGCCGAAAGCGACTTGGAGACGGCCAAAATAACCAACCGTGAAGTGTTTGAATTCCTGAGGGATGTGTCGAACAAGTATGGTATTGGTTTTTGGAAACCGGGAGCCGGCATCATTCATCAGGTGGTACTTGAAAATTATGCCTTCCCGGGAGGAATGATGATTGGTACCGATTCGCATACCCCTAATGCCGGCGGATTGGGTATGATTGCTATTGGCGTGGGGGGAGCTGATGCCGTGGACGTGATGGCCGGCCTCCCGTGGGAACTGAAAATGCCAAAACTGATCGGTGTGAAGCTCACCGGCAAACTATCCGGGTGGAGCGCACCCAAAGATGTGATCCTGAAGGTGGCGGGTATTCTTACCGTAAAGGGAGGGACGAATGCCGTGATCGAATATTTCGGGGACGGTGCTGAAACGCTTTCTGCTACCGGAAAAGGAACTATTTGTAATATGGGTGCCGAAGTGGGTGCTACCACTTCCATCTTCCCGTTCGACGAAAAATCTGCCGCTTACTTGGAACAGACAGGCAGGAAAGAGGTGGCCGATGCTGCACGCGAAATCATGATGCACTTGCGTCCCGATCCCGAGGTGCTCGCTAACCCAGAGCAGTACTACGATGAACTGATCGAGATCAACCTCTCGGAGCTCGAACCGCATATCAACGGGCCATTTACGCCCGATGCGGCCTACACGATTTCGGAGTTTGCCCAAGTAGTGAAAGAGAATAATTACCCGCGCCAGATGGAAGTGGGGCTGATTGGTTCTTGCACCAACTCATCGTACGAGGATCTTACCCGGGCTGTTTCGATCGTGAAGCAGGCACGTGACGAGGGAGTGCCCGTGAAAGCGAGCTTCTTAATTAATCCGGGATCCGAACAGATTCGATACACGGCTGAGCGTGACGGTATTTTAGAAGTGTTTGAAGATGCCGGGGCCACCATCATCGCGAA
>JAAYTC010000055.1 GCA_012518155.1 Bacteroidales bacterium
AAAAGTAATCACTGACAATCATTAAAGCCAACAGCTAACAGGCTACTTTTAACATCCGGTACAATCCGGTACAATCATTAAAGCCAACATCCGACAATTTTTAAAGTGAATGGATGATATTTCTTAAAATAAAAGAGTGACATTTCTTAAAGTGCTAAAGGATTCAATCAACAATACTTGGCGGTGCGAGGTGAATTGATGCTGTCTGTTATTCTCTCCCAAACATCCGATTCAATTCCCGGATCGCATCAATGGTATCCATCTCCTCTCCCGTACCGGCATTATACGAGTAGGCCCGCATCATCGAAGTATACATATCCCGTAACAGCGAGAGTCCCACGGTACCGGAAGAAATGGGATACCCGTCGCACGTAAAATTGTCCAGTTTTTCCACGAGGGGTACCACCTCTTCAAACGCCACCCGCATTTCTTGGAGGTTCTTTCTGTTCCTCTCGTCCAGTCCTTTCTGGACTTTCAACCGGTTCTCGTAAACCGACCCGCTCATTTCCAGTAATCTTTCCTGATCCTGTCTATTCTGGTTCAGGATCTCCATCTCTTCCATTTGAATGGGCATGGTAATATCGGCTAACTGTTGGTATAGCTTCTCCCACTCCTCATGAGCGTCATCCAGCTTATCCATGTTCTCCAGTTCGAAGGGAATCGGTTGATTCTCTCGTCTCTTTTGTTCTTTTTTTTGCTCCCTTTCCAGTTCCCATAGCAACTCGTTAATGGGTTTTAGTTTTTCCAACCAACGTTCTTTCTCTGCTTTGCTGGCGGTCAACGTGTTATCAGGAAGAGGAGGGTAACTCCGCAAGATCTCCAGATAGTCATATTTCTGACCGTACACCTGCATGGAGATGAGCAGTATCGAGAAGAATACAAACAATGCTTTCATTCTTGTAAAGTAGTTTTATTCAATGAAATCAATACCCTCCGGCACATCAAAGACCTCCCTTGGAGGCGTCGTCTCTTCAACCGACGTAACCCGCATGGATGTGGGTATTCCCATCGCCTCGCCCTCCATCTGCATCATCACGTTGCCCCACATCACGTAATCCATGGCTGTACTCATGTCGCTCTTCATACGCATCCTTCGGCATTTGTATCCCAAGAAATCGACTTCCCCCAAGTCCTCCATGTCGAACTTGCCCAGCACCTCCTCCGATAGTTTATCCATGTCAACACCCAGTTGGTTGATAACCCTCGACTGCTTAAAGTGCTCTCCGGTCTTTTCTTCCAGATCAATTTTCCAGTGATCGTCCCCCTTTATGATCTCCAACGTCCGGCTAGTATAATTCGTCCCAAAAATCTCCATCGGCACCGTGGTCTCGATCGCTTCCCACTCACCCCATTTATCGAAGTAGGTAACCATGGTCATCTCCACCCCCATGGCCTCGTTGGTGGCATGGATAATTCCTCTTTCAATAGGGTACCTCCGTGAATCCGCTTCCTTCCCCACGGTTTGCAACTCGTTCACCAGTGAACCTTCCCCCCTACTCTCGTTTCCCTTTTTCTCTCCCGAACAGCCGATCAGGAGAAAAGCCAATAATAGATACGATGTTATTTTTTTCATTATTACTCCGTTTTATTCGTGATTATATCAATTATCAAGTTTTAATCTACACACCCTACGTGTTAACGTGAGTTCTAACTACTCGTGAGTATTGAATACATTACAACTTTACAAATTCCACCCTCCGGTTCTGTGCTTTATTCACCGGTGTATCGTTCGGCGCGATGGGGCTTGTCTCTCCCGCCCCCTCGGTTTCCATGCGAGAGGCTTCGATTCCGAAATTCTTCACCAACGCGTTCTTCACCGACTCGGCACGACGTTTCGACAGCTCCAAGTTCTTCGCATCGTCCCCATCGCTATCGGTATGTCCCACGATTTTCACATTAACAGCGCTGTTTTCTTTCAGCACATCGGCGATGCTCTTCAACGTACCGAACGATTCCGGTTTCACATCCGCCTTGCCCACATCAAAGGTGATGCCGTAGGTGATGAGCTTCCCTTCGGTGATGAGCTTGCTCCGGGTATCGGGCGAAGCGGTGGTTATTTTCAGGTTGGTCACGTACGGCACGCTGTTCCGATCCCATCCCGAGAAACGTATCCGGTTGAATTTGATTCCCGGGTAAATATTGGTGGGCATGTCCATTATTTTTTGATTCTGGTGATAGACGCGCACCCTGCGATTCTGAATCCAGATAATCACGTGGTTGACCGTTTCCCGTATCACCGGATTCTTGGTTGCCTCCCCTCTAATCCAGTCCAACGATTCTTTATAACCCAGCGTACTCCACCCGTCGTATCCCGGTATGATGTGGAGGCCCGCCGTGCCGGGATACAAATCGCTGTTCAACTCCTTCGGCGAATCCACATCGTCTTGGTAGAGCGTGAACTCGATTCCATGGTAATAGACTTCGTCGGGGATGATATCGAACTCCACGATGAAATTATCGGGGAATTCAATCTTGGGCATGTAGCAGTACACGGCATCTTCCCCGTTCATGTGAAACCAATTACCGGGAGCGATATTCACCGTTTTCACCTCTCCGCTCCCGTTGGTGGTCCAATGCTGTGGAAAATCGCCGATCGCATCCTGCGAGAAATCTTCATAATAGAGCACCTTATCCCCGGGAACGAAATCATACTGACTCTTGCTCGTTAGTTTTGGCGTCGAAGAAACAGCGCTTCCACTTATGCCGTCGCTTCCATCGCTCGAGTCCCCCTCCACGCCGTCCGTACGAGATCTCTGGCTCTTGTTATCGCCGGTGACCGACTCCTCGGCTTTACCAAGTGCCTTATCGGTCACCTCTTCCGCCTTCTGTTCCACCCGTCGCTCCACGGTGTTCTTCGCGGCCTCTTTCGCCGCGTTACCCAACTTGTTCAGCCAACTTTGCGCGCTTGCCCCCGTGATAAACAGCAGGCAGAAACCTAACAACACGATTCCTTTTTTCATGATCTATTCTGTTTTAAAAAAATAATTTCGATTCCGCATTGGGATTCAACAAAATGTTTTTTACTTTGCTAATAATTTCCATAAGACACTAATTTTTAGCTGGATTGATTATGATTTAATTACATGCATGAGCACGCCTCATTTCACTTCTATCATCGAGTGCAAAAATAGGGGAGTTGAAAAGAGAGAAATAGACCCAAAAGGGAGTATTTTTTCAGATTGAACAGGATTAACTTTGTGCCGACAATCCATCCGATCGCCGTTGTTATCATCGCACGGACACGTAAACAGGTAAATAGAATGAAGCATCCCCGGAAAAAAACATCCACATGCATCCTTTGCGCCATGCTTCTCTTGCTTGCCGGCGAGGGGGTGGCGCAAAATCTGGATAGCCTGGAGAACGTACTTAAAACCGGCGACCTCTCATCGGAAAAATTCTTATCGATTTGCGACGACCTGAGCTGGTATTACTTGGATGAGGAGTTCCATAAATCGAAGCACTATGCCGAACAGGGCATAGAAAGGGCAAAAGCGGTGGGTAACAGGCTCATGGAGGCACGGCTCTACCGGAACCTGGGGGTGGCCTATTACATGAACAGCCGGATGGACACGGCTCATTCGTTATTGAACCACGCGCTGGAGAAAGCCACCGAGGTGAAGGACGAACAACTGCAGGCGGCGATTCACGGGGCGATCGGGAACCTTCATAACGTGACGGGCGATTGCCAAGAGGCGCTGGCCTATTACCTGAAAGCCTTACCCGTGTTCGAGGCGAACGGCAACAAGGAGCGGGTGCGGTCGCTTCTCGGAAACATAGCCACTCTCTACTACAGCATGGCCAACTTGAACCAGTCGGAAAAGTATTACGTGGAACTCGAGAAGGAGAGCCTGGATGCCGATGATCCATATAACCTGGGGCGCGCGTACGAGGGGTTCAGCAAGATTGCACTGAAACGAAAAGAGTTTCAATCGTCGCTGGAATATTCGGAAAGGGCCGCGAAAATCTTCCGCGAGGGCGGGTACAAATCGTCGGAGGCCATCGCGATCCAAGGCATCGCCATGGTCTACTATCAACATTACAAAGAGTACGATAAGGCCAAGGAATATGCCCTGAAGGCGTTGGAATTATCCAAGGAGACCGGTTACAAGGCCGATATCGTAGGTTCATTGAATATTCTGTCA
>JAAYTC010000399.1 GCA_012518155.1 Bacteroidales bacterium
CTATTTAGATATTACTCGGAACTTCAACTTTTAACTCGGAACTCACCTTCTCGATTCGATCGGCAAGGAACGCTTTGAATTCGGGAGAGTCTACAACCTCTATATCTTCGTACAACCCGAGCACGAAACGCCCCACCCCCTCGAAAGAGCAGACCTCCGTGTCGAGCAACCATTCGTTATCGTCCACCTTCACCAGCTCCCTATTCGCCAAGGGAAACTCCTCCTTCAGGAGGTTTGCCGAAGCCAGACCCAGTTTCAGCCTGATCCTTATCTTTTTATCGCTATGCATCCGGAACACGTCCATATACCCTTCCTTATGCCGCGCTTCGTAACGCCATGGCTCGTCCACCAAGGCCACCCCTCCCATCCTTGTCAGCCGGAAAAGCTTATTTTGGTTGTCCTCTAAGCAATAACACCACACCTGCTCGTAGTTGGTCGTGAACGCGAAGGCTTCCACCTCACGATCCCTTATATCCACTCCATGCGACGACGAATATTTTTTCAAAACCACCCGCTGCTTGTTCTCCATACCCTTGACCAACAGCTTCACGATCCTGCTGTTCTTCCCGTCAACGATGGTCTCCGCGAGAATCTTATAATCGTACACCGTATAAAGCTTCTTCTTCAGGTTCTGCTTAAGCAAATTATTATCGTCGATGCTCTCGATGGCCGACTTAAGAATATAGGCCTCCTCCTCCGTGAAATGAATGAGCTCGCTGATCTCCTTGAAGTAAGGCGACGATTTATCCAATTTAATAAAACCGTTCACCTTCTTCACCACGAAACCCGCTTGTCGGAACGTGTCGATGTATCGATAGACTGTTCGGGGAGAAATCGATAACCTCTCCGCCATCTCGTCGACCGTTAATGAATGATTTGCCGTAAGCATCTTTATTAACCGGAGCGATCGCTCAATCTTAGGTTGATCCATGGTTTAATTATTTTATATCCAAAGGTATAAAAACTTCTTGAAACAAAACAATAAAAATCTCGATTGTCAGAAGATGTCAAATCGGCCGATTAATTTTGCTCCTTAGTTGAATAAAATAGTATAAACCTGTTCGTTTATGGGAATATTAACTAAACTTGCAATTGGTGTAACAAAACTGTAAAAAGCACCCTGCTTGTAACGGCTGCCATTAAGAACATTCAATTTAAAAACTATATCTCAATGAAAACTAAACATTCATTTTTAATCGTTTTGGCACTTGTTTGCCTTAGTTCGTGCGCCCCGAAAGTTTACTACCAAGTTTATAAAGCCACCCCCGTGGAACAGCTCGTGGTAGAAGAGGACGCCCTCGTCTACGAAGATGAAAATTGCGAAGTGGTGTACAATCTATGGGCAGAAGGCGGGAACATCGGATTCAGTTTCTTCAATAAAACGGATCAGAATATTTACCTCGATAAAGCCGCCAGTTTTTTCATCCTTAACGGGATAGCGTATGATTATTACAAAGATCGGACTTTTACCACAAGCAGTGCCTTCGGAAGCACCACCTCACGTGGGAGAAGTGCCTCCGCGTCCGTCACCGGCTTTAATTTTTTCGACCTGCTGCAAACCAACAGGGTACAAGCCGGCAAGAGAGTCGACCTAATGAACAGCTCCGGCTCATCGGTCTCCTATAACGAACAAAAAGTCGTCTGCATCCCCCCACATACCCAGAAATATATTTACGAATACAAGATTACCGATGCATTGTACCGCGATTGTAATCTGTTCAGGTATCCCAAAAAGAATCAGGTACGCACGCAACGGTTTTACATCAACGACAGCCCCCTGGTTTTCAGCAACCGGCTCGCCTACACGGTCGGAATATCGGACGAGTTAATCGAGTTCGAAAATGAATTTTATGTGTCGGAAATCTCGAACTATCCAAGGAGAGAGATCACCGTAGAAGAGTATACCGAGTTTTGTGGAGAGAAGAGCGAGATAAAGACAACACTTTTCAAGGATGCGTCAGCCGATAAGTTCTATATCACCTACACCAAAGAGTTTGGCAAGATGAAGCATTAAGAGAAAAGACATACAAACGAAGCTCTTAGTGGCGGATGGATAGAACAAACCACGCCAGACAAACCCGCCAGCCAGAGGCAAAAATACCGCCTCAATAAAAAGGGACATACAGCAACAAAGGATGGGGGAATTTTAAATAATTGCTTGGGTCATATGCAGAAAAATCAAAAGCTAATGCGTGTTGCATGTTAAAAAGCATCTGGTCTGCCAATGAAGACATATTGCCATTGAATCTTTCAAATTCAGGTACTTCAAGGAAAG
>JAAYTC010000400.1 GCA_012518155.1 Bacteroidales bacterium
ACCAATTACCCGGATTATCAATTGTACAGGCTATCCGCTAACGACGAAACCATCACCGGGGTGCAAGGAGTGAGCGTGGCCGATCTCACATTTTTTAATAACACCATGTACAGTTGCAATTTCAGTTGGACTACCTACGAGGGAGTGGTGAACGAGGTGAACCCGAATACAGGCGATGTGTCAAAAATACTTCTCGACATGGAAGTGCGCGGTGTACGGATGTTAATGGAGTACCGGATTGGCGGGATTAACGGTTCGGAAGATATCTTTATATCCGGCATGGGACAGGATGTGCTTGTCGTGAATCCTGTCACGAAGACCATCAAGCATGCCTTTCAAACCGGTATTGCCAACGGAAGCGGCGTGGTAGCTTATTACCAATAAAAAAACAGCCCCGGCTGTATTCATTCTCTCTACTTTATTATTTTGAATCGAAAGGCATTCCAAGTGATTGGCGTGCCTTTCGTTTAGCTCATTTTTTAGTGTGCGAAGAGAAAAAATTAAAGATTCACTTCGTTGTAGTTGATCATCCAGTAGATACCGAATCGATCCATAAAGCTTCCGAAGTAATCACCCCAGAACTGATCTTCCATGGGCATCTCCACTTCGCCCCCTTCCGAGAGCTCATTAAATAAGCGGTCGGCTTCCTCCCTGCTCTCGGGAAAGATACTGATGTAGTTGTTGTTGCCCGGCTTGAAGTAGGGGCGTTGCGCGTTGCCCACGTCCGACCCCATGAGGATGTCGTTGCCGATGGGCAAGCTCACGTGCATCACCAGATCGCGCTCCCCTTCGGGAATCTCTGCCCCCTCGATATCGCCCATCCGGAATATGCCGCCTTTGAATTCTCCGCCGAAAACGGACTTGTAAAAATTGAATGCTTCTTCGCATGTACCGTCGAAATTGAGGTACGGGTTTAATTTGGCCATGTTTTTTGATTTTTAAAATGTGAGTTATATTATATGCTACGCGCATGATAGTTACATGAATAATCGTTGGGATGTTATCTTTTATTCAACAATTCAATTTTGATAAATGTTTGTCGATTGGTCGATAAAATTATAAATTCAAGTATGGCTAAATGAAAAAGGAGGACGCTATTATTTAGCGATGGATGGACGATTTCCTGTGCTGGGAATAATAATGGCTTGTGCAATTCAGAAATTGAAGCTATTTTTACGAGGAAAAAGAGAGAACGATCATCTTCGAGCGATAAACGATCATCTTCGCGTGATAAACGAAAAATTGAGTTTTTAAAACAGGTGAAGTAGATAAAGCACGTGAAGCGAATGAAGATCGATCACTACAATGCACATATGGAAATAGTTGAACCGCTTGGCACGGTTAAAGAGAGGGAGTTTTACGATTCCACGGATCATGAAGAGAGAACGATCCCGAGGGAAGAGAGGAAAACGTTGAACGTTCTTTCTCTTTTTTCAGGGTGTGGTGGAATGGATCTTGGTTTCGAGGGGGGATTCCCCGTCTTACGGGCTTCAGTGAACGAGGCGTTGACTCCCCACTTTATCGAGAGGGGGATCAACAAGAAGAAACCGGGGGACAAGAAACAGGGGAACGGCTTTGTGCAGCTTCGAAAGACACGCTTCAAAACGGTTTTCGCGAACGATATTCTTAAAGGCGCGCGGGATGCGTGGGTCAGCTATTTCTCGAAGCGAGGGCACAACGCGGGGGATTTTTTCACCGAAAGCATCGTCGACTTGGTGAAAAAACAACGCAAGGGGGAGAAGGTCTTTCCCGAAGAGGTGGATATCGTGACCGGGGGATTTCCCTGCCAAGATTTTAGCATCGCGGGTAAACGGGGTGGTTTTAATTCGCGCAAGAGCCACACCAACGAGCGGATCGATGGAGCGGACGCGTCGGTTGAAACACGCGGGCAGCTCTACATGTGGATGAAAGAGGTGATCGAAATCACCCGCCCGAAGATCTTTATCGCGGAAAATGTGAAGGGCTTGGTCAACCTCGACGATGTGAAGGAGGTGATCCAGAAAGATTTTTCATCGGCGGGAGGGGACGGTTACTTGGTGTTGGAGCCACGCGTGCTGCAGGCGGCCGACTACGGGGTTCCTCAATCGAGGGAGCGGGTTTTCTTTATCGGAATAAAAAAAACGGCGTTGAAGGAGCAAGCGTTGGCCGAGTTATCGAAGAAAAACGTGCCGGACGAATATACGCCTTACCCCTTTCCCACGCACGCCTACACCACGAAGGAGGATGCGCGCCTAAAAGAGTTCGTTCCACTGCGGGAGCTTTTTAAATACCTGGAAGAGCCTTCGCGGTCGTACGATCCATCGCAGAAGCACTATTCCAAAGCAAAATACATGGGGAAGCATTGCCAAGGGCAGATCGAAGTGAAGCTTGACGGAGTGTCGCCGACCATCCGATCGGAGCATCACGGCAATATCGAGTTCAGGCGGCTCTTGAAAGAGAAGGGCGGAGTGATCGAGGATGAGTTGGCACGGGGGTTGGAAGAACGGCGGCTCACCGTGAGGGAGTGCGCGTTGATACAGACGTTCCCGCCCGATTACGAGTTTGTCATCCCGAGAGAGAACGGGAGAAAAGGATCGTTCATCGTCAGTCCTTCCCAAGCGTACAAAATAATTGGTAACGCCGTTCCGCCCCTCTTAGCCTATAACCTGGCCAAAAGGATAGAGGAGGTTTGGAGTCGCTATTTTTTGGATTGATTTAAGGGGGATTTAGGTGAAATCACCCTTCGAAAACCATGTGTGTGGCGACCGCTATTCTGTTCCACACGTTAATCACGCCTATCGCGATAATAATTTGCGCGATCTCGTTATCGGTGAAGTTTTCCTTTGCCAACGTGTAGGCTTCGTCGCTCAATCCCTGCTCTGAAATTCGGGTGATCTCGTCGGTCATCTTCAAAGCGGCTCTCTCCTTTTCGTTAAAAAGGGGAGATTCCCACCAGGCCGAGATGGCGAAGAGTCGCCTAGGTTCTTCCCCGTTGGCCATCGCGTCTTTCGTGTGCATATCTAAGCAGTAGGCGCACCCGTTAATTTGCGATGCCCGTATTTTTATTAATTCGATTAATAGCCTGCTCAATCCGGAGGAGTGCAGGTAGTTCTCCAGCCCGATCATCGCTTTGTAGGAGTTCGGCTCTAGCTGTTGGACATTGATTCTCTCTTTCATTGCAATGTTTTTTATTATGTTGATCCTTATAACTCTAACAGTTAGCGACCGGATAAGTTTAGAGTTTATATTATTCAAATCTTGATTATTTAAAATTGAATAATTATCTTTGGGTAAAATATTAGATTATGAGCCCCAATGAACGAAATCCATTTGTGATCGGGGGATATGTCTCCCCGGAATATTTCTGCAATCGAGAAAAAGAGTCTCAAGAGTTGCTCTCCGCTCTGTTAAACAATCGGAACACGGCTATCATCTCTCCAAGGCGCATGGGGAAGACCGGGTTGATTCAACACTGTTTGCAGTTCCCTGATGTAAGGGATAATTTCCATTCGTTTTTCATCGATATTTACTCCACGGGCAATCTGAGCGAACTGGTTTTTATGCTTGGGAAAGAGATATTCGAGACCCTGATGCCAAGAGGGAGACGATTTATCGATAATTTCTTCCACGTTATTTCTTCACTCAGGCCTGCATTTAAGCTGGATCCGATGACCGGATCTCCGGTCTTCGATATAGGCATAGGAGAAATTGTAAGGCCGGAATATTCTTTGGAGCAGATTTTTGCATTTCTGGAAGGAGCTGATAAGCCGTGCGTAGTTGCTATCGATGAATTTCAACAAATTGCAAGATATCCAGAAAAAAATATAGAGGCTATACTGCGAACCCATATTCAAAAGTGCACGAATGCCACGTTTATTTTTGCCGGGAGCCAGCGTCAGATGATGCAGAACATCTTTTTTTCTCCTTCCCGGCCTTTTTATCAAAGTGTAACACTCATACCCCTTGGTCCCATTGAGTTTAATGAATACCAAGAATTTATTATTAAACACATGGGCAGGGATGAAAAGAGAATCAGTAAAGAACTGGTAGAACGAGTTTACCGCCTTTTTGAAGGGCATACGTGGTATATTCAAAATATTTTTAATCGCCTCTATTCCGCGATGGAGAAAGGAGAAGAGTGTACATTCCAAATGATAGATGATTACATCGGTATTACGGTGAACTCTTACGAACCCATGTTCGAAGCTATTCTAAGTCTATTGCCCGCGCGACAAAAGGAGTTGATTTTTGCAATCGCCAAGGAGGGAAAGGCAAAAGGGGTGACGTCATCCTCATTTATTCGCAAGCATGGACTGAAATCGTCCAGTTCTGTGCAGTCCGCTTTACGGCAGTTAATGGAAAAGGAATTTGTGACTAATGAGGGAGACGCTTACATCGTTTATGACCGATTTTTTGGACTGTGGCTTGCCGAGAACTTCGGAACCGGGTATGCCGTGTGAGGTTGAAAAATCTCGATTTTGTCAATTACTCGATAGCCTCCGCCGCTTTCTCCATTTTCTTTTTGATCTCTTCGGTGCAAAGGTTGCCGATGCTACCGGCAAGGGTATGGTGTACTTGCCGATCGGAGTGAAACGTTCCTTCCTGGACCTCTTTGCCCACCTGTTGATACGCTTCTCGGAAGGGGATACCTTGTAGCACGCGGTTGTTCACCTCTTCCACTGTGAACAGGTACTCGTAGCGCGGGTCGGACAGGATATCGGGGTTGACTGAAATATTTTCCAGCATAAAGCAGCTCATTTTTAGGATGTCATGCAAAGTTTCCAACGCGGGGAAGAGCACGTCTTTCAATAGTTGGTAGTCGCGGTGGTACCCTTGCGTCATGTTGGTGGTCATCAACGCGATCTCGTTGGGCAGGCTTTGCAATCGGTTCGTGCGTGCACGGATTAGTTCCCAAACATCGGGGTTTTTCTTGTGCGGCATGATGCTCGAACCGGTGGTCAGCTCGTCGGGGTAGGAGATGAAGCCGTAATTCCCCGATAAGTATTGGCAGTTGTCCGCAGCTAGCTTGTTGAGCGTGGAAGCAATGTTTGCCATAGCCTGCGCGAGAATACGCTCGGTCTTGCCACGTCCCATCTGGGCAGCGACCACGTTGTAGCTGAGAGTTCCGAAGC
>JAAYTC010000401.1 GCA_012518155.1 Bacteroidales bacterium
ACGAGCTGTTCGTGGTAGCCGGTGCACCGGCCAGTATGGAGCAACTAAAAGCGCACGGCATCGAACACTTCATTCACGTGCGGAGCAACGTGTTAGAAACATTGAAAATATTTAACGAGAAGCTTTTGTCGTGAGACAATAAGCAGCCACTCTCACCCTAAACAATATATTATGGATGGAGGAGGAAAATTAAAAGGATGGATTTTGGTCGCCCAACCGTGGGCACTCCCCGCGTCGGCTTCGCCGGCACTGATTGGCCTATCGTACGCGTTTTACTTGTACTCGACCGGTGTAGTCCCCGAAATTAATTGGGCTTATGGCGTGATCGCCTTCTTTGGTGCCCTTATCTTTCACATGTCGGGAAATATCCTGGGCGATTACCACGACTACATGAGTGGGGTCGACGTGAAAGAGAAAACCGGTCCCCCGCGACCGCTTGTCCTGGAAATGTTAAAACCCCGGCAAGTGCTTATTTACGGGTACACGGTACTCACGATAGGGGTGTTGATCGGCCTTTACCTGTTGATCAATACCGGGCTGCCACTGTTATTCATAGGTGTCGTTGGCGTGATCAGCGCGACGATCTACTACAAGTTCAAGTACATCGCACTCGGCGACGTGTTGATATTTATTTGCTACGGACTTGCCATCTCGTTGGGGATGGTGTACGTGATGACGGGCCAACTCGTGTGGTCGACACTACTTGTTACTACCCCCGCGGGCTTGCTTATCGTGGCTATCCTGCATGCTAACAATACCCGCGATATGCTGCAAGATAAAGCGGCAGGTATTCGCACGCAGGCGATGAACTTGGGACTGGAAGGGTCTCAAATCACCTATCAAACATTGCTGTTGGTTACCTATATGCTGGTGGCTATTTTGGTGATGGTTGATATGATGAGTCCCTATACTTTCCTGGTGTTGCTGAGTTTTCCGATAGCAATGAAAAATATCAAGCTGATGAAAAAGGCCACGATGGAGGACTTGGGCATCATTCGTTTCTTGGATACCCATACCGCGCAGCTGGTGTTAATATTTAGCTTGCTACAGGTAGCCGGAAACGTGATTGCCGCGCTCGTGTAAATTCATCTTCATTCCACCAATCCACGCGGCCGCGACATACGGCCGCATCAGTAAGAAAAAATTAAAACATCAATAAATGAAACCAGATTTTAAAGGTATCGATATTCAATCCGAAGGCTTCTACTCAACCAACGTGGACGAGTGGGCCGATCAAAAAGGAATAAAAGCGGATTGGCTCACGCCGGAACAGATTCCCGTGAAGCCGGTCTACACCAAAGAAGACCTTGAAGGCATGGAGCACCTGAACTATGCCGCGGGGATCCCGCCTTACCTACGCGGGCCCTATTCTACCATGTACGTGATGCGCCCATGGACCATCCGTCAATACGCCGGGTTCTCCACTGCCGAAGAGTCCAACGCGTTTTACCGCCGCAACCTGGCCGCGGGACAAAAAGGGCTCTCCGTGGCGTTCGACCTGCCCACCCACCGCGGCTACGACGCCGATAACGAGCGGGTAGTGGGCGACGTGGGGAAGGCCGGTGTTTCGATATGCTCCGTGGAGGATATGAAGATCTTGTTCGACGGCATCCCGCTCAACAAGATGTCGGTCTCGATGACCATGAACGGCGCGGTATTGCCCGTGCTCGCGTTCTATATCGTGGCCGCGCAAGAGCAAGGGGCCAAGTTGGAAGAGATGGCCGGAACCATCCAGAACGATATCCTCAAGGAGTTTATGGTGCGGAACACCTATATCTACCCCCCGAAGTTCTCGATGAAGATCATCGCGGATATCTTCGAGTACACCTCGCGCAACATGCCCAAGTTCAACTCCATCTCTATCTCGGGCTACCACATGCAGGAGGCCGGGGCTACCGCCGATATCGAGTTGGCGTACACGTTGGCAGACGGCATCGAGTACCTCCGCGCGGGCATCGACGCGGGCATTCCCGTGGATAAGTTCGCGCCGCGGCTCTCCTTCTTCTGGGCCATCGGCATGAACCACTTCATGGAGATTGCCAAGATGCGTGCGGGACGCCTGTTATGGGCCAAGATCGTGAAGAGCTTTGGTGCCGAGAACCCCAAGTCGATGGCACTGCGGACGCACTCGCAGACCTCCGGCTGGTCGCTCACCGAACAAGACCCGTTCAACAACGTGGGGCGTACGGCCATCGAGGCGATGGCCGCCGCGCTGGGACACACCCAGTCGCTTCACACCAATGCCTTGGACGAAGCCATCGCGTTGCCCACCGACTTCTCGGCTCGCATCGCGCGCAACACGCAGATCTATATTCAGGAAGAGACCAAGATCACCAAGCAGGTCGACCCTTGGGCGGGCTCCCACTACGTGGAGTCGCTCACCCAAGAGCTGGTCGACAAGGCATGGGCACTTATTCAGGAGATCGAAGAGCTGGGCGGCATGGCCAAGGCGATCGAGACCGGCATCCCCAAGATGCGGATCGAAGAGGCGGCGGCTCGCGCGCAAGCACGGATCGACTCCGGCGTGCAGGCCATTATCGGCGTGAACCGGTACCGCCTGGAGCAGGAAGATCCGATCGATATCCTGGATATTGATAATACTGAAGTACGCAAGCAACAGGTAGCTCGCCTTGAGGAGCTGAGAGCCGGCCGTGATAACGAGGCGGTACAAAAGGCGCTCGACGCCATCACCCGTTGCGTGGAGACCAAGGAGGGTAACCTCTTGGAACTCTCGGTAGAGGCCGCTCGTGCCCGTGCCACGTTGGGAGAGATTTCCGACGCGTGCGAGAAAGTAGTGGGACGTTATAATGC
>JAAYTC010000402.1 GCA_012518155.1 Bacteroidales bacterium
CAAAGCGGCGTGGATAGCATCTCGGTCTCTACCGAAAGCGATTACGTGAAATTACTGCTGCAACTTTTTCAACAACGCAAGTGATGAGGAAAAAGGGAAAAATAGATAGGATTGCCGCGGGAAGCGCGATTGTTTTCGTGCTGATGCTATGGATGCCGGCCTACGCGCGGGCACAGCGGGCATCGGCACACGTTACCGTGATGCCTACCGAGATACGCATCGGGGAGCAGGCGTTGATCAACCTGAAAGTGATTACCCCTAAAGAGAAAACGATCCACTTTCCGGTATACGAGCAGGAGATCGTGCCGGGCATCGAGGTAATCACCATGCTGCCGCCCGATACCACCATCGAGAACAACGTGATGACGCTCGAATTCAAGTACGTGATCACGTCGTTCGATTCCACCCTCTACCATATTCCCTATATCCCGATATATGATGGCACCGATACCATCTTCTCTAATTCGTTTGGTTTGAAAGTGACCTCGCCCGACTTGTCGGACTCTACCTTGGCTTATTTAGAGCGAATACAGAGGGGAGAGACCGATTCGATCGACTTTGAACAGCTGCAGCTGTACGATATCAAGGAGGTGCGAAAAGTACCGTTCGTCTGGACCGATTACCTGTGGGTGCTTTGGATCGTGTTGGGCATCATGTTGTTGTTGGCACTGATTGGTTTTATCATCTACATGATCTTGAAAAAGAAGAAAAAGGGGTATATCTTTAAACCGCCTGTCGTGCTGCCGGCACACGCCCGAGCACTCGCGGAACTGGAGAAGTTGCGGAGCGAAAAAATATGGCAGCAGGGGAGGGTAAAGGAGTTTTATACCCGCCTGACCGATATCTTGCGAGGGTATATCTACGAGCGCAAAGGAATGAACGCGATGGAGATGACCTCGGGAGAGATCTTGAACGAGGTACGGAAGGTGGCAGAGGTCGACTCGGTGTACGAGAACCTGAAACAGGTGTTGTCGACGGCCGACCTGGTGAAATTTGCCAAGTACGAACCGTTGCAAGATGAGAACGACTTGAGCTTGGTGAACGCTTTCTTCTTCGTGAACCAGACGCGGGAACCCGACCCGATCCCCACGAAGGAGGAGCTGGAAGAAATGGATAATAACGAGTCGCCCGAAAGGGAGGCCGATAAGGATTAGGTGAACATGGAATTTTTGCATCCCGAATACCTCTACCTGCTGTTGCTGCTGATCCCGTTGATCGCGTGGTACGTGATCCGCCTGTCGAAAACACAGGCGTCGTTCAAGCTGGCGTCCACGGGAGCATTCAAGGGGATGAGGTCCGATTTCCGGGTCTATATGCGGCACCTGCCGTTCGCGCTGCGGGTCATTGCCATCGCGCTGCTCGTGGTCGTGATCGCCCGCCCGCAAGCGGTGGATAGCTGGGAGGAGACCGAAACGCAAGGGATCGATATCGTGTTGGCACTCGACGTGTCGGGGTCGATGCTTTCGCAGGACTTGCAGCCGGATCGATTGCAAGCGGCAAAGCGTGTGGCCGCGGAGTTCGTCACGGACCGGAAGAACGACAACATCGGGCTGGTAATTTTCGCGGGCGAAAGTTTCACGCAGTGCCCACTTACCACGGATCACAAGGTGTTGCTCAACCTGCTGAACGAGATCGATTTCGGGATGATCGAAGACGGTACTGCCATCGGGTTGGGATTGGCCAACTCGGTGAACCGGTTAAAAGATAGCGAGTCGGACTCGCGGGTGGTGATCCTCCTCACGGACGGCACCAACAACAGCGGGCAGATCGCGCCACTCACCGCGGCCGACTTGGCTCGTTCCTACGGTATACGGGTCTACACGGTAGGGGTGGGAACCACCGGTATGGCGCCCACGCCGGTGCAAACGCCCTTCGGGATACGGATGCAGAACATGGCGGTGGATATCGACGAGAAGACGCTTACCGAGATCGCGGCAATGACCGGAGGGCAGTACTTCAGGGCGCAAGACACGGAGGGGCTCCGTCAGGTGTATGAAGAGATCGACGAGATGGAGCGGTACCTGATCAGCGTGCAGAACGTGACGCGGCGTCAGGAGCTGTACCTGCCGTTCGCGCTGGTCGCGCTGGGGCTGGTGCTCTTGGAGCTGCTGCTGCGCAGAACTTGGTTGCGGAATATCCCGTGAACCCTATAACGATAAGCTAAAGATGAGCAAAAGATATGTTTAGATTCGGAAACCCGGAATACTTGTGGCTGTTCGCGGCCTTGCCGCTGCTGCTGGCGCTGTATATCTACCTGAACATCCGTAAGAAGAAAGATGTGCAGAAGATGGGCGCCCTCTCCATGCTCAAGAGGATGATGCCCGAGCTATCGTTGAAGCGCTCTTACTTGAAGTTCTGGCTGATTTTTGGTGCGCTGTGCGTGGGCATCTTTTTGCTGGCCCGGCCGCAGTTTGGTACCAAGGTGGAGCTGGTGGAGAAGGAGGGAATCGAGCTGGCTATCGCTATCGACGTTTCCAACTCGATGTTGGCCGAAGACGTTTCGCCGAATCGATTAGCACGGGCGAAGCAGATTCTCACGAGGTTGATCGACGTGCGTAGAAACGATAAAGTGGCACTGATCGTGTTCGCGGGAGAGGCGTACGTGCAGATGCCCCTCACCTCCGATACACAGTCGGCCAAAATATTCCTCAACACCATCGACCCAAGCCTCGTGCCCATTCAAGGAACGGCTATCGCGCAGGCGATCAGGCTGGGGATGAGCTCTTTCTCGAGCGACCAGGATATCAGCAAGGCAATGATTATTATCACCGACGGGGAGGACCACGAGGGGAACGCGGTGGATATCGCGGCAGAGGCTGCCCAAGCGGGAGTGACCATCAACGTGGTGGGAATTGGATCCCCGGATGGGTCGCCTATCCCGGCACTGGAGTACGGGAGCAACTTTATGACCGACAACGAAGGAAACGTGGTGATCTCGCGGCTGAACGAAGAGATGGGCATGGAGATCGCGCAGAGCGGACAAGGGTTGTACGTGCGTGCCGATAATTCGAACACGGCGGTGAGGGCATTGGAAGC
>JAAYTC010000403.1 GCA_012518155.1 Bacteroidales bacterium
AACGCTTGTAATATTTCTCGTTGGATTTATCAGCATGAAATTCTTTTCAAAAAGAAAATAAATACGTATATTGGAGTACAGTAATTGCCTGAATGTTATGAAAACTATCATCGTGCTTACCCTGTTTTTCACAGCGACAGTTACGTCCGCGAATGTTCCGTTCGAAGGAAAACAAGCCGTGGTGACGGCCGAGTTTATATACCTGCAAGATGAGGTCGCGTTCCCTTCTTGCCACGCGTCCACCATCGCGGAAACAAGCGAAGGAGTAGTTGCCGCGTGGTTTGGCGGCACGCACGAAAAACACCCCGACGTGGGAATTTGGTTCAGTCGCCAAGAGAATGGTACATGGACCGACCCCGTGGAGGTTGCCGATGGTGTGCAACACACCGGCCTCCGTTATCCTACCTGGAACCCCGTGTTATTTAATTATGGTGACGAGCTGTACCTGTTTTACAAGGAGGGGCCAACTCCCCAAGACTGGTGGGGCCAACTGATCATCTCTGCCGATAATGGCCGTACATGGTCTCGTCGCACGCGGCTGCCTAATGAGATACTGGGCCCCATCAAAAATAAACCGGAACTATTGCCCAACGGGGAACTCATTTGTCCCACCAGCAGTGAACATGATGGGTGGCAAGTGTACATGGAGTTTACCGCCGACCGGGGAAAAACTTGGGAACGTATCGCTCCCATCAATGATGGATATAAAATAGCAGCTATCCAACCCAGTATCCTGAAACACCCCGATGGCAAATTGCAGATTTTGTGCCGTAGCAAGAACAAGCAGATCCTGTCCGCTTGGTCGGATGACAACGGGAGAAGCTGGAGCAACTTGGAGCCGATTGACCTGCCCAACCCCAACTCGGGAACCGACGCGGTCACGCTAAAGGATGGCCGGCACGCGCTGGTATATAACCATATTGATCCCAACAGCGAGTGGGGAGATAGAAACGTCCTGAACGTGGCAATCTCCGACAACGGGCTCGATTGGCAAGCAGCGGTATTGCTTGAGAACGACCCCGACCCGGACGGGGAATATTCCTATCCGGCGATGATACAGACAGACGATGGGATGGTGCACGTTACTTATACCTGGAACAGGAAACAGATTAAACACGTGGTATTAGACCCTAGTAAATTTAAAGCGGTGCCCATGAACAAAGGAAAATGGCCAACGCGTTAGAACATTTCAGGAGCGATAATGAATCTATTTATAAAAAAACTAAATCATGAATCTAATTATTAACATACGT
Source organism: Bacteroidales bacterium (assembly GCA_012518155.1). Lineage (GTDB taxonomy): Bacteria > Bacteroidota > Bacteroidia > Bacteroidales > Dysgonomonadaceae > Proteiniphilum. The sequence goes on from JAAYTC010000403.1 coordinate 1,254, forward strand.
TTGAAGCAACGATATTTCCTTGCAATTTTCGGGGGATTCTTATTCACCCTGTTATTATTTATACCGTCCACGGTGCATGCTCAACCCGCCACCTCTTTTGAGTCAATGCTTATTTTCCCCCTACAAGAGAAACACGTGCATAGCAGTTCTGCGGTGGAGTTGCCGAACGGCGACCTCCTCTCGTGCTGGTTTCAAGGATCGGGTGAACGCACGGCCAACGATGTTGCTGTAATGGGTGCTCGCCTCAAAAAAGGCCAAACGGAATGGAGTAGCCCCTTCGTGATGGCTGACATAGCGGGAAATCCCGATTGCAATCCGGTATTATTCTTGGACACGAAAAACCGGTTGCACCTCATTTGGGTCGTGGTGGTGGCGAATCGTTGGGAAGCATCGTTGCTTATGTCGCGCGTATCCGACGATTACCAGGGCGAGGGCTCACCCACCTGGAAATGGCAGGAGCCAATCTTGTTGAAGCCGGGTGAGGAGTTAGCAGAGGCGATAGAAAATGGATTTAAAGAGATGGAATTACCCAGTCGCACGTGGGCCGAATATGCCCCTCGATACGAGAAAATGATCGCGGAAGCAGCACTTGATCCCGTGAAACGTGAAGTGGGCTGGATGGGGCGTATACAACCTTTAATCACGGAAAGTGGCCGTGTACTAATGCCTCTTTATTCTGACGGGTACAACATGTCGTTGGTCGCGATCTCGGATGATAACGGCGATAGATGGAGGCCCAGTTTACCCATCGTGGGGCGTGGGAATATCCAGCCGGCCCTGCTCCAGAAAAAAGATGGTACAGTCGTTGCTTACATGCGCGATAATGGCGATGCACCCCAACGGGTAGTAATGAGCCAGTCGAGCGATAACGGTGAAACATGGAGCGTGGCCGAAAAAACGACCCTTCCTAACCCGGGATCCAGCGTGGATGCTATCGTGTTGGAAGATGGCCAGTGGCTAATGGTGCACAACGACTTGGAAAAGGGGCGACATCGGCTCGTTCTCTCTTTGTCGGACGACGAGGGAGCAAGCTGGAAATGGAAGCGTCACTTGGAGTACGTTCCGCGGGGAGAAGGAGGCTTCTCCTACCCCACCCTGTTTCAAGGGGCGGACGGCACGGTACACGTGACCTATTCATACCACACCCCGGACGGGAAATCGATTAAACACGTGTCTTTACAGCCAGAATGGGTAAAAGGGGCGTCGGGGGAGACCAACGCCGAAAAACTGGGATTTCCTAAGGGTAAGAAGGTGCTCCTCCTTCATATGGATGACCTCGGCATGTCGCCCGAAGCGAACGATGCCGGTAAATTTTATATCGCGAACGACCACATCCTCTCGGGGGCGGTGATGATGCCCTGTGACGACGCGGAACCTTTTATCGAGTGGGTAAAAAACGTGCCGAAGGCCGATATCGGGGTACACCTCACCCTCACCAGCGAATGGAAAACGTGGCGCTGGGCCCCGCTAAGCAATCCTGAAGAGGTGCCGGGTCTGATCGATCCGGAAGGGAAAATGTGGCGAAGGGTACACGAAGTAGTAATGAACGCCACACCGGAAGAGGTGGAAACAGAGATACGTGCCCAAATCGACCGCATGCTGGAGATGGGGTTGAACCCTACCCATATCGATACTCATATGGGGACATTGTACGGCTCCCCCGATTTTTTAAAGGTGTTTTTAAAAGTAGCGGAAGAGTATAAAATTCCTGCCAATGCCATTGATCTCTCCAATCCGAAGGTAGCGGACTTTTACGGGGCGCAAGGATACCCCATTACCGATGAGGTGATCGGGATGTTGGCCGACTACAGTTTACCACGGTTGGACAATTTTGGCAGCGTTCCCAAGGGAGAGACCTACGAAGAGGTGAAAAACAACTTTTACCGGCTCGTGAGTGCCCTCGATCCCGGGATCACGGAGATTATCTTCCACCCTTCGGTTGAAACCGAAAACGTGAAGACCATCACCGGCTCTTGGCAACAGCGGGCGTGGGAAGCTCAAATGTTCGCGGATCCTGAGGTAATCCGTTTCTTCGAGGAGAACGATATCATCCTCACCACATGGCGAGAAGTAATGGAGCGATTTGAAACGAAAT
>JAAYTC010000404.1 GCA_012518155.1 Bacteroidales bacterium
CGATGTCCCGCCCTGAACTTATTTTCCTAGTAACACGCGTGGGCTGCGGGATCGCGGGCTTCCACGACAGCGAGATCGCTCCCCTGTTTGCACGAGCCAAGGATATCCCAAACATCCACCTTCCTGAAAGCTTTTGGAATATCCTCAGCGAGTAAAAATATCTCCAAAATTAGCAGAGGGTGAATCACAACCGTGAAACACCCTCTTACTATATCTGTAAACGCCTTTCTCTTACTCGGCGCTTTCGTCTTTCGTCTCTTCTGAAACTGGCTTTTCCTCTTCAGCCGGTTTTTCTTCAATAGCCGGAGCTTCCTCTGCTTTTTCTTCCACAGCAGCGGGGGTCTCTTCCGCCGATGCTTCTTCTGCTGCAGGTTCAACCTTCTCTTCAACAGCAGGGGTTTCTTCCTTAGCCGGCGCCTCCGCTACTGGCTCAGATGTTTCTTCTGTTACCGGCTCGGATACCTCTTCCGCTACTGGCTCAGCCGCCTCCTCAACTTCCGGGGCTTCCACCTCGGGAGCTTCCTCGGCTACAGGCTCCGGCGCGTTCGCGGCTTCCTCTTCGGCCCGTTTCTGGGCAAGTGCTTCTGCCTTCGCTTTGTAAACCTCTTTTTCAGCCTCTAAACGAGCTTTCTCATCGGCACGTCGTTTTTCATCATCTTCCGACTTGATAGACCGCAAAGCCAACAGCTTCTGGGCTTTCCACGTTTCAAATCTCTTTTCGGCTTCCGCTTCATCGAAAGCTCCTTTTGCTACACCTCCTAAAAGGTGCTTTTTCATCAATACACCCTCGTCCGATAATATGTTCCGAACGGTGTCCGTGGGCTGTGCCCCGGTTTGCAGCCAATACAAAGCTCTATCGAAATCTAAAGTGATCGTAGCAGGATGAGTGTTCGGATTGTATGAACCTATCCTCTCAATGTACTTTCCATCTCGTGGTGCTCTGCTATCTGCAACAATAATCTGGTAGAAGGGGTAGTTTTTACGCCCTCTCCTTTGTAAACGAAGTTTTGTTGCCATTTAGTGATTCTTTTAATTGAATATTTTTCGCATTAGCGGGTGCAAAGATAGCTATAAATTCACTACATACAAAATTGATTCATCGTTGTTTTAACAAATTCTCTTTAAATCAATCGATCTTCTCAATTACTTTATTATAAATATCCAATTGGGTCTGAAGCACCCTTGATTGCTCATTCCTTTGAAGTGCCGTCTTTCTTGACTCTACTGAAATATTTTGAGCCAGTTCAGGCTCGGTAATAAGTCGCTCAATCTGGCGTGCACACATCCAATGGTCCCCCATCGGAAAATAGAGGGTCGATTTACCATGTTCAGCTAACTGGGGTAGAGAACCCGCGTACGATGCAACCGTAGGAACGCCCACCATCATCGACTCTGCCATAAATAAACAATAGGTTTCCACAAAAGAAGGAATCACGGCGACGGATGATTTATGCATTTCCTCTATCATTTCATCCGCACTCATCATTCCTAACCAATTAATCGATTCTTCTACTCCAAGTTTTTTTGCTTTCTCAAGCATCCAACTAGTGTAACCATCTCGAATTAATCCATATTTCTTTTTAATCCGGATACCCCCACCTATATTTAGTTTTATATTAGGGTAGCTCTTTTTCAGTAAAGCAATCGCCTCTATAACAACATGCAATCCTTTATAAGGAATAGGACCCGAGCAAGAAGTAAAAATATTTATCACTCCTTCATTTTTAGGGGGTTCCCACGCGGGCGTCTCATGAAATTCACTCCGCAGCATCATGCCCGTGCGATACCGGTTACTAGTCGGGTTCACGTATTTAATAATTGAATCTACCCAGTCCGATTGGACGGATATATTTTTCATCTGCTTGATCAGTCGAAGTTCGTGCCTCCCTTTACTCTTAAATTGATTTCGAATAGAGGACAGGTGATACTTAGGTCGAAGCAGTTCCTTCAATCCAATACTGTTAAACAAATCTCTGAACGATAAGCCACCATAATAAAATTTCACGTAAGCAAACAATAAGCCCTGAATTTCTAACAATACCGGGGTTGCTACTTGTGCGTCATTAACAGCGAATCCAAATCCATTTTCAGTTCCCCAAACGTGTATTAAATCGGGCTTGATTTCCTCATCTATTTTTCTGATAAATGAAACAAGCTCTTTCGATCCTTGATGGTATTTTATTCTTTCTTTATTAGGTATAACCCATTGAGTGATATTTTCAAAGTTTTTTTGTGTTATAGCTCCTTCATCTCCGTATGTTACATTATAAAGTTCTATATCTTCACTCTTCGCTAAAGCAATTCCCATTGCTATTAACCATGTTCCTGTAGTCTTTATTTTATCCTCTGAAAATTGCGCACCACTAAAC
>JAAYTC010000405.1 GCA_012518155.1 Bacteroidales bacterium
ATTTTTATCGGCGGCAGTTCCTTTATCGTCGCGGACGCGTTGCCGCTGTTCGTGTGATTACCAGATGAGTATAATCTGAAACGAAGCCGCGGGCGGGTTGCCATCATACAAGCCTGCATCGGAAGCTTCCAAGTGAAACGTGGCAGTAGAAGGATTCCCCAAAACAAAATCGCAACTGTACGTTTCCGTGTACGGGATCCCATCATTCCCAACAGTAGTCTTCACGTAAGGCAATCCGGTCTTGGCATTATTATCGAATTTATAATAAGCATGAACCAACCCTTCATCAAAAATATAATCAGTTAGTTCAGGAAGCTCAACCGTTACCCAATGGTAACTTTCGAACTCGTTCTCAAACACCTCCCAATCTCTACCCGCTATCTCTACAGGTACAATTTGCCACTGTCCGTTCAATGAATTATCAATCATTTGCTGAATGTCCCGCTCGCTTAAATAGTCATCATCTGAACAGCTATAACCAAGGAAAAGGAGCAAAAGCGCGGAAACGCTAAGTAACAATTTCTTTTTCATATTTTTAGGTTTTGATGTATATAAAACGTATTTACTTGTAAGACACAATAAACACAGTTCGTTTAATTTAAAACAGCGGAAAGGGAAAAAATGTTTATCCCCTTTCCGCTTGTAGTCCGTATCATGTGCTCAACGAGGTCGCGGCTTCATCGTTTCATTCTCGTGTCAGCCTATTTACCAAATCAACACGATTCGGAAATTATAGGTTTGTGGAGCATCCGGGTCTTGCGCTAACTGCGAATCTTTTATAAAAAAGGCGACCGAACTTGGGTCCCCAAACTGGTAATCGACGCTCACTGTTTCCGTGAAATAGATGGGATTGCCTTGTAGATCGTCCCCGCCATAATATGTATTTATATAGGGGAGTAATTTTTGCACCTCATCCACTCCTTGCTGGCCAATAAAAACGTACCCCAGTTGCGCTCCCTGTTCGTAAATAAACTCGTTCAACTCGGGGAAATCAAATATGGCTTCCCACTGGGCGGCATCCGGATTCCATCTCCAGTCGTTCACACCCACGGTGAAGTTAACAATCTCCCACTGCGTGAATTCCAGCTGTTCGTTATTCTGACGTAACGCCTCTTCAATCATCCGTCTCACTTCACGTTCCGTTAGGTAATCATCATCGGCACAGGAGTACGCACCAAGTAGCAACGTCATCGTTAAAACGGAGGCGAATAAGGTTTTTGTAATTTTAGTAATCATATATATCTGTTTTTAAATTGGCTGAATGATGCAATTCCAATGACACAATTCCCGTGAGTAATTATTTATGCTAATAGGACTTCTTAAAACCTTTAACGTTTAAATAGACAAGCTACTTTCTCCCACCCAGGAATCCCCCGAGGAGATCATTCAGAGGATTACCATCGCCATCCTTATCGAGGGCATTGCCCAGCATACCCAAGACTCCTCCTCCAGACGAGCCTTGTTGAGATCCCAAAAGGCCTCCCAAAAGATCCCCTAACCCGCCGGCACCAGCGTTTGCTTGACGCTTCTCCTTCCCCAGGTAGGCCATTACGATCGGGGCCAGCGTGGAAAGTAACGAACCGGCTTTACCGGAACTGATGCCTACTTTTTGTGCGATCCCTTGCTCAAGTGCCGAGCGTTTATTGCCAAACACATGTGCCAAGATACCGTCGCCATCATGTTGGAGCTCACCGGCGTGGCCCTGCAACATGCTAGAGAGGTTATCAAGCAGAGAACCGTCGTGTTTTTTCTCCAACGCCTTGTTGAGGCTTTCCGCTCCCTCTTTCGACTGGGCGTTTTTAGTCATCCCTGCCAAAATGGCCGGCATGGCTGAATTTACCGCGGCCGAGGCTTCCTTTTCGTTCATGCCGAGTTGGCCGGCCACGTTACGGACAATCGACTGTCCCATCGAGCTGTTTAATAATTCTGATAAATCCATTTTATTCTTGCTGTTAAAGTGATAAACTTGGTTCAAATATAGGCATTTTGGAATCAATGGGCCCGATTCAAGGGTAAAAAAAATGGCTCGAGTAATTACACCCTAGTTCTATTCTCCTATGTAAGTGAAAGATACAGGCAGGCGGACAAATTAGTCCCGATATTTAACACCAAGATGGCAAAAAATAAAGTATATTTGCCGAGTTACAGGGGTGCGTACCATTTGTTTTGGGAAATTGAGCGTGCCTACATAAATGTTGAAACTACGCGTAAAAAATGATTCAATATCTAGATTTATTACAACGAGTACTGGATGAAGGGGTCAGAAAAGAGGATCGAACCGGGACGGGAACCATCAGCATCTTCGGGCACCAAAGCCGCTACCGGATGAGCGACGGCTTCCCGGTGCTCACCACCAAAAAACTACACCTCAAGTCGATCATTCATGAGCTGCTCTGGTTCCTGAACGGCGACACCAACATAAAGTACCTGAACGATAACGGGGTACGCATCTGGGACGAATGGGCCGACGAGAAGGTCGATCTGGGGCATATCTACGGCTACCAGTGGCGTTCATGGCCCGATTACAACGGGGGAACCATCGACCAAATCACCCAAACAGTGAACGCGATAAAAAACAATCCCGATTCGCGCCGGATCATCGTGAGCGCGTGGAACGTGGCCGACCTTAACAACATGAAGTTGCCACCCTGCCACGCGTTCTTCCAGTTTTACGTCGCGGACGGAAAGTTGAGCCTGCAGCTCTATCAACGCAGCGCCGACATCTTCTTGGGTGTTCCCTTTAATATCGCGTCGTATGCTTTGCTCTTGAAGATGATGGCACAGGTTACCGGGCTGGAAGAGGGGGACTTCGTGCACACCTTTGGCGACGCGCACATTTACCTGCACCACCTGGAGCAGGTAGAGCTTCAACTCTCGCGTGAGCCAAGACCATTACCCGCGATGAAGATTAACCCGGACGTGAAGGACATTTTTGGGTTCCGATTTGAGGATTTTGAATTAACGGAGTACCATCCGCACCCCCATATTAAAGGAGCCGTGAGCGTATGACGGGCGCAAGGATACATACACCGCGAGTAGCCCTTATCGCGGCGCTTGATCAACAGGATGGAATCGGAAGAAACGGAGGGTTGCTATGTCATCTTCCCGGCGACCTGAAACACTTCAAAGAGATAACAACCGGCCATTGCATCGTCATGGGCCGCAAGACCTATGAATCGCTTCCCAAAGGAGCTTTGCCCCATCGTACCAATATCGTGCTTACTTCGAGCAACGCGGCGAATTTTCCCGGTTGTATCATCGCCCGGTCACTTAACGAAGCATTGAGTCACTGTAAAAAAGACCCCCTGTTTATCATCGGGGGGGGAGAGGTGTATCGCGCATCTCTGCACTTGGCCGACACGCTCTATATAACCCGTATCCACCACACCTTTGAGGGGGTGGACACGTTTTTCCCCGCGTTCGATCCCGCGGAATGGGAACTGGTGGAAGAGGAGCATCGGGAGAAAGACGCCAACCATCGCTACGGATTTTCATTTCTGACGTACGCGAGAAAAGACCAGTAGCAGATGAAAAGGGACGCCTGGCAAAAATTCTTGAATGGCGACGAGGCTTCCTTCGGGGAGTTGTACCGTCGCTACTTTAACGAACTTTTCGCTTACGGGCTCAAGATCGGCTTCAACGAGGAGGTCTGCAAGGATGCCATCCAAGATGTGTTTTACAAGTTATTCACTTCTAAAAGCCAGTTAACCCATATTCAAAACATCGAGTTTTACCTACTGCAAAGCGTGCGTAATCGGCTCTACGACATCCATAACGCGGAAA
>JAAYTC010000406.1 GCA_012518155.1 Bacteroidales bacterium
GAAAACTTGGGTGAAGCACTGCGTGAGCAGCAGCGCGTTGACCGGCGTTTCTTTCGCGTTTACCTTTGCCAGGCGACGAGGCATCACCCCGTCGCGGGCGGCGGCGTACATGGTCTCTACCGATAGCAGGATCCACGACAGGCTGGCGCCCAATACCGAGACCATGATTCCCAGCTTGATGATGACTCCCCCGGTAGTTCCAATCACGGTGCGTTCGAGCAACAACGCGAGGGGCGTTTCGGAGGAGGCCAGTTCTTCCGCGGGTACGCCACCCATCGCCAGTAGCGTGATCAGCATGTAAATGCCCAGTACGAAGAGGGTGGATATCACGGTGGCGGTACGCACCGTTTTTTGTTCACGTGCCCGGCCGGACAACACGGTGGCCGCTTCGATCCCCACGAAGCACCAGAGCACGATGGCCATGGCACTGCCCACCTGTCGCAGGGGGGTGGTGGGCTCCTCGGTGGATGCCAGTTTCCACTGCCAATCAGGGACCTGGAAAAGCTCCCGGTCGAAGATTGCCGGTGCCAACGCGATGATCAGCACGATCGGGATCAACTTGGCAGCGGTAACCACGAAATTCAGGATGGCTCCCTCTTTAACCCCCGCCAGCAGGACGAAGTAATAAAACCAGAGGATGGCCGAGCCGATAAGAAAGGAGTGCAAGGGAGAGAGAGCGTGCGGGCCGAGCAGGTCGTTCAATGTCTTGAAAAAAAGTGCCATGTAACTCACGTTGCCGAGCCAGCCGACCGACCAGTAGCCCCACGCGGAGTTGAATCCCATGTAGTCGCCAAACCCGTCGCGGGCATAGGCGTACACACCGCTCTTTAGTTCAGGCTTGCGCCCGGCGAGGTAAACAAACACCAGGGCGAGCATCAGTGCCCCGGCTCCTCCTACCAGCCACGTGAGGAGGGTGCCTTGCGGGTTGGCGACCCCGATCAGGTCTTTGGGTGAATTGAAAATGCCCGAACCCACCATCGACCCGATGGCGACGAACACCAGCAACCATAAACCTAACTTATCGTCTTTTTTCTTCATGTGTGAATGCCGGGGACTGGAGTGTAGCCTTTATCGGAGGTCACGTGAATAACCAGAGAAACACCACCACCACGACCAGGGCGGGAAGCATGTTCATTACCCGAAGTTTTTTGATTCCCAGTATATTGATGCCTAAGCCGATCAGGAGGATTCCTCCCACGCTGGTCAGCTCCAGGATGATGTTATCGGTAAAAAAGTTTCCCGCGTAACGGGCCAGAAGGGTCAACGCGGCTTGAAAGATAAAGAGCGGCACGGCCGAGAAAATCACTCCCATGCCGAAGGCGGAAGCCAACAGGATCGATGAAAAGAAGTCCATCAGTGATTTGGTGAACAGCAGGTCAGGCGATCCTCCCGTGCCCTCTTGGATGGTGCCGATGATGGTCATCGAGCCCACGCAAAAGAGCAGGAACGAGGTGACCAGTCCCTCTGTGAATTTTTCACTGCCAATCTTGAAGCGGTCTTTGAGGGAGTTGCTTATGCTTTCGGCCCCTTTTTCCAGGTTCCACCACTCGCCCAGCAACGAGCCAATCGCCAAGCTGCTCACCACGATAAGGATATGTTCCATCTCGATGGCCATGGAAGCACCGATGGCCAACGTGAACAGGCCAATGGACTGGAAGTAGATGGTGGTGACGCGATCCGGCATGCTCTTTTTCAAGAGCAGCCCGATAACTCCGCCGCCGATTACCGCCGCCGTATTTACAAGGGTTCCGATCATTTCGTGAAAGTAAACTGCAAAAGTATCAATTTTTCACGATATTTACACGCGTCCTGCTTCTAAGTTGAACTTAATTGGAGGGATTTTTTTGTACCTTTGTCGTTCGTGAATTCGGTTAACGTCTATAATACAAAACAAATAAAATTTTATGTACACTTGGTTTGAATGCAAAGTTAAATACGATAAGATGCTGGAAACCGGCATACAGAAGAGCGTAACGGAACCCTATCTGGTGGATGCACTCTCATTTACCGAGGCAGAAGCGAGAATAATCGAAGAGATGAAGCCCTTTATATCGGGTGAATTTTCGGTATCGGATATCAAGCGAGTAAAGTATGCCGAGTCGTTTTTCAACGAGACGGGCGATCGCTATTACCGGGCTAAGCTCTATTTTATTACGTTAGACGAGAAGAGCGGAGCGGAGAAGAAAACAGCAGTAAACATGCTGGTACAGGCATCCGCATTAAAAGAGGC
>JAAYTC010000056.1 GCA_012518155.1 Bacteroidales bacterium
AAATTTCAACTTAACATACGAGCTTGCTAAGCCGGACGCGGAGAAGGAAAACCTACTCCTGATTCCGGGCACCGAGATCACGAAGAGCTTTATGCCTCCGGGGCATTTCAACGTGCTTTTCACCAAAGACGTGAATCCCATCGCGGCAGCGGTGGATGATTGGCGAAAGATGATGCGGGTGGCGGCCGACCAAGGTTGTTTCCTCATCTGGGATCATCCCGGTTGGCAAGCCCCTAAAAGCGGGGGAATTGAACGGGGGGCACCATTGCGATTCACCAAAGAACACGAGGAAATTTACCGAAATGGCTGGATGCACGGCATCGAGATATTTAACGGATACGAACACTATCCGATTGTATCGGACTGGTGCAATGAACGGGACTTGGCCCTCTTCGCGAATAGCGATATCCATCCCACGGAGTTGCAACAGTATGGAATACACAACCCGGCACGACCCATTACACTTGTCCTGGCCAAAGAGCGAACGGTAGAAAGCGTGCGCGAAGCGCTGTTCGCGAAACGGACCATCGCATGGGCCGCTAACATGCTCTGGGGACGGGGTCCATGGCTACCGGAATTATTTAACGCATCGGTGGAGATCAAAACCATCACCCCGGGAACGTTGGAATTAACGAATAAAAGCTCTCTTCCCATCACCGTCTCGCTCGGAGGAGTGGCTGTCAGCTTGCAACAAAACAAAAAACAGCAGGTTTACCGTGCCGAAGGGACCAAGAACTTGACTGTCGTGAACTGGATGATCGGTATGAACAGGCCGTTGGAAATACCGCTTACGTAAAGAACTGAACCGGAAGAAAAGGTAAACAATTAACAAATGAAAGAAACGATACTGTTTTTTGCACTTCTATTTGGGATGGCTGCATGTTCGGATACCCAACTCGTTTCCCTAAAAGTGGAATACGAGGATACACCGCTAGGCATCGATGTCGAAAAACCTCGTTTTAGCTGGCAAATGAACTCTACTCGTCAAGGAGAATCACAATCGGCTTACCAAATTATTGTTACCAACGAAACCGGAGAGGAGGTATGGAACAGCGGAAAAGTCACCGATAACACCTCATTAAATATTGAATACGACGGTGAAGCACTACAACCCTCCGTGCGGTACCACTGGGAGTTAAACGTATGGAATCAAAACGATGAAATGTCTTCGGCGCGTTCTGGGTTCGAGACCGGGCTTATGAATCCCACCATTGAGGCATGGAGCGGGGCCAAATGGATCGGGGGGAATGACGATGACTTGGTTCTTCATCCCGACTACCTTCCCACTTTTAACATCCACTATACCGTCCAGTTGGATAAAGAGAGCGGCACCACGAAAGCAGGCTTCCTATTCGGGGCAAACGACCCGAGACTGATGAATAAAAACTTGAATATCTACAACCTACAGAACGATAGAAACGAATCGTATGTTGAGGTAGAACTGGATATATCAGGAATAGAGAGTGGAGAAACGGCCTTCTTGAACATTTACCGGGTTGGCTATGCCCCCGGAGATAATAGAGAAATTCCATTGGTACAATTGCCCGTTCCAACGCGTCTTATTCATAAAGGAAACAAGTACGACAGTCATATAGTATCCCTTAGGACGATGTACAGCGTGACCGACTTTTATATCGGTGGAGAAGAAGAGGAACATAAAGTGGGATCGGTGACGATCAACCCAATTGGCAATAGCTGGGATTATATCTGTTTCCCATTGTTGTGTGAGATAGGCTTCACCACCGAAGCGAGACAAACGGCGTTCTTCTCGGAAGTGGAGGTTCGTAACTATCGAACGCCTAATAACGTGCTGTTTTCTGAAAAATTGGATGAGCCGGGGAACAGCAGCCTTTTCACGGGAAAAAAAGGGTTGGCAATCGTGGATAATTCCTATCATGTAACCGGAGGGCAAACGGGAGCGTTCATTACCGCGAATACTGGAAAAAACGCGATGCCTATGCTGCGCACCACTTTTCAATCACGGCAGGAACCGATAGACAAAGCACGCCTCTACGTCACATCGCGAGGAGTCTATGAAGTATACATGAACGGGGAACGGGTCGGGGATGATTATTTTAACCCGGGGTTAACGCAATACAACAAACACCATATGTATCAAACGTATGATGTGACGTCGCTTTTAAAACCGGGGGAGAACGCGATGGGTGTCATCTTGGGCGAAGGATGGTGGAGTGGTGCCATCACCTACATGGGTTACCTTTGGAACCTGTTCGGCGACCGTCAATCGCTCTTGGCCAAGCTAGTGATCACGTACGCCGACGGATCGGAAGAGACGCTGGTGACCGATCCCGAGACATGGCAGTACTTCGGAGATGGGCCAATCGTTTACAGCAGTTTTTTTCAAGGAGAGGTGTACGATGCACGGAAAGAGTCGCTCGTGGAAGGATGGTCGGATCCCTCCTTCAATGCATCCAATTGGAAGAAAGCGGTGGAGGTAAATCAGGATAATGCCATCGCTAAAGATAGAGCCATCGAGCAGAACGGTATGCCGGCCGTGAACGACTTTTCATCTTTGAAGCTAATTGGGCAGTTCGGTCAAACCGTTAAAAAGATCGACGAGCTGACCGCGCTATCGATGGAAGAGGTCCGGCCGGGAGTATACGTCTACGACATGGGGCAAAACATGGTGGGCGTACCGTGTATTGCACTGTCGGGGGAAAAACCAGGAAGTGAGGTAAAACTTCGGTTCGCGGAAGTTACTTATCCCGATCTACCGGAATTCAAAGAAAACACCGGGATGATCATGCTCGAGAATATTCGAGGTGCCTTGGCACAGGATATCTATATCACCAAAGGAGGGAAAGAGACAATCCAACCTCGTTTCACGTTTCACGGCTACCGTTATATAGAGATCACGGGGATAGAAAAACCGCTGCCCTTGAACTCAGTCAAAGGAATCGTATTGAGCTCCATACACGAGCTTTCGTCTAGTTACGAAACTTCGAACAAGAAAGTAAACAAACTTTGGGAGAACATCGTGTGGTCCACCCGGGGTAACTTTTTATCGATACCGACCGACTGCCCTCAACGAAACGAACGCATGGGCTGGGGAGGGGATATTTCGGTCTTCTCTCGTACGGCCACGTACTTGGCCGATTTGCCTCAGTTCCTGCGTCGACACATGCTCGCTATGCGAGATACGCAACGGGAAGATGGGCGGTTCTCGGACGTGGCACCGGTAGGAGGTGGTTTTGGAGGAGTTCTCTGGGGAAGCGCTGGAATCACCGTGGCTTGGGAGAGCTACATGCAGTATAACGACTTGAGAATGTTAGATGAACATTACGATGCGATGAAGGCTTATATCCTTTACTTGTTGGATTATCTCGAAGAGGGAGTGCTGACAGAAAGAAACTTGGGCGACTGGCTGGGTCCGGAACAGCTAAAAAACGATAACTCGCTGCTATGGGAGGCCTATTTTATCTACGATCTGGAACTGATGCAGCGCGTGGCGACTGTTTTGAACAGACCGGAGGACGCTGCATGGTTCGAGAAGCTATACCATGAACGGAAAATTATATTTAATCAAACATACTTCGACCGAGAGACAAAGCTAACCATCCATTCGGGGCGAGGGGAACCTCACCGAAAAGGGGAGGTGATCGATACGCAAACCTCTTACGTGCTGCCGCTCGCGTTTAATATCTGCGACGAGGAGATCAAAGAGCAGGTAATAGAGAACCTTATCGTTCGTATCAAAAAAGAAAGCTGGGTGAACGGGGAGTCGTACCCACCGTACTCACTGATGACTGGTTTTATCGGCACGGCATGGATCAACCGGGTTTTGTCCGATCATGGGCATTCCAAAACCGCGTACAGGCTTCTCCAACAAACCGACTATCCTTCATGGCTTTACTCGGTTGACCAAGGAGCCACCACTATCTGGGAGCGACTCAACTCTTATACAAAAGAAGATGGGTTTGGCGGGAACAATTCCATGAACTCCTTCAATCATTACTCTTTCGGGGCCATTGGCTCTTGGATGTGCAACCATTCACTGGGAATTGAACGCAACGAGGAAAATTCGGGTTTTCAACACTTTACTCTCCAACCCGAACCTGACCCAACGGGAGAAATGACATGGGCAAAGGGACATTACGACTCGATGTACGGGCGAATTGAAAGCGAGTGGCGCCTGGATCCTTCCGATGGTTCCTGCACCTACCGTTTCTTGGTGCCCGCGAACACCACCGCCACGCTGCATTTGCAAGCAAAGAGCCATGAGAATGTGAAAGAAGGGAATAAACCGATCGCGTCGTCCCACTATATTCAATTGCTGGAAGGGGAAGAGAAAAAGGAAGGTAAAGTCAGCATGAAGCTGCTTCCTGGAGAATACCGGTTTAATGTTAATGAATAAATTGAGATTGAAATGTCATACCTACAACAGATCACTATTGCAACCCTTGTTTTCCTCTCGGTAATAAGCTGTACGCCCACTACGCGAGGAGATAGCACAACTAACATCGAAAAAGCAGTTCCGGTTTGGGCGGAAGGGCGTGAAAAAGAGATGAACCTCAACCTCGGATTTAGAGGAAGTTTTACAGCAGAGGAGGCACAAAACGCACAAATAAAGATAGCGGCATCTACCCTTTACCGGATGTACGTGAACGGTCATTTCATCGGTTCGGGGCCAGCGAGAGCTGCCCATGGCTATTTCCGAATCGATGAATTCCCCGTGGGAG
>JAAYTC010000407.1 GCA_012518155.1 Bacteroidales bacterium
CTGCTTGCCATCGTTCGGAGATCCGGGTTCGTCCGTCTCCTCTTCTCCTTGCTACGCTTCGTGACGGTGATCGTGGTTTGGTTTTACTTTAGCTGGGGAGTCGCCTATTTCCGGGACGATTTTCATACACGAGCCACCGTGGAAGATGTGCCGTACGATAGCGTGCAATTCAAGGATTTTGCCACGCGATTCGTGGAGCAGGCTAACCGAGCGTATGACGGTCGCACGGGTGTCTATTCCGCGGGGATGGACAAGGAGGGTGTTCGCCAAGAGATCGAGTCGGTTTACCAGCGTCTACAAGGGCCGTTGCGCGTAGCGTATCCCAATGGCAAGAGACGGGTGAAGCCGATGATGTTTCAATCGCTCTATTCCAAGACGGGGGTTTCAGGGTACTTTGGCCCGTTCTTCAACGAGATCCACGTGAACGACTATAGCCTTGATTTTACTTACCCGTTTACCTTGGCGCACGAGATGGCGCACCAGTTTGGCGTTGGCCCCGAGTCGGAAGCCAACCTTTACGCGTTCGTCACCTGTGCCTCGAGTGGCGACCCGCGTGTTCGGTATAGTGCCTACGCGTCGACGTTGGGGTATGTGCTGAACGACGCGTACCGATTTCTCCCCGACGAGTACGAGTCGATTTACCACTCGGTGCGGCCGGAGATTCTTGAAGATTTGAAGCGTAACCGAGAGCACTGGCTCGCGGCGAGGGACGAGGCGTTATCGAGCGCGCAGGATAAGATGTACGATGCCTACCTGAAGACCAACAAGGTGAGCTCCGGGCAAGAGAATTACTCCGAGGTGGTTGCCCTCCTGGTTTCGAGTTACGACCTGTTCAGTCCCTTTTTTCGGTAAGCACAGTTTTTTTAGTAAGCTCATCCCGTTTTTTCACTAAGCTCATCTCGTTTTTTCGCTCAGCGAACGGATCCCCATTTATAACCATCATGTTGTGTAGGCCGGCACTCGGCCTTATCATTTCTGGGTATTGCCTATCCCGCCGGGAACGGGTATCTTTAAACTTTCCGTGTCGCACGGTTGTTAATTATTCACGGGGATCCTGTCGGATCTCCCGTCTATACCCACGATCGACACGAATTTACAAACAATTTAAAAATACAAGTATGTATGTAGTTTCAAGAAATATGAGGGTCGCGAAGGACCTTACCGAGTCTCTTCTCGAAGATTTTAATCTCCCATCGGCGGTGAACAAGGCGGAGGGCTTTATCCGACGAGAAATATTGATCAATAGAGAAGCGGAAGACGAAGATGTGATCAGGATGCTTATTTACTGGAAGGATCGGGAGTCACTGAAAAAATGGCAGGGGAGCAAGGAGCACCAGCAGGGGCATATCGACCGGCATAAGCAACGCAAGGAAGCGGGGAGGGAGCCAGTCAACCGTAAGGCACTTAACATGACGATCGAGGACTTCGACGTGGTCGCGACGTTGGAAGCAGAATGAGGCACTGATTTGTTACGCGGGTGAATCTATGTCCTTCATCTGGTGCGCAAATGTTATGCAAGTGAAGAAAGAAAACCCAATCATCTGTATGTGAGATAATTGGGTTTTGTTGTTGTGAACTGTGCTGGATTCGAACCAGCGACCTCTGCCCTGTCAAGGCAGCGCTCTAAACCAGCTGAGCTAACAATTCATTTTCGTGGCGCAAATATACACTTTTTCCGACATAAATCAATATTTAGTGTCGTGAAAAAAACGGTCATTTTGATAACATAGACGGATAATTCATGATAATTGCTTATTTTTGTATGAACAACGTGTAAAGAGAGAATAAGATGATTGCGAAACAGAGAAAAGAAAAATCAGATATTCAAAGCCGGAAAATTGCCTTTGTTCAAGATTTTCTTAATATTGACAATGAGGGTGTTATAGAGCAATTCGAAGAGTTGATGAAACAGTTTACCGTGCCGATGTCTGTATCTGAATTAAATAGGAGGATTGACCGCTCCGAAAATGATTTCAAAAGCGGGCGATTTAAAACAAGCTCAGAACTTTTAGCCAAGTACAAGTAATGAA
>JAAYTC010000408.1 GCA_012518155.1 Bacteroidales bacterium
CTCTATCTTTGCCCTTGAATTTTGGTTTCGTCCGCTTCAAAGGCTTCGAAGCGAACGATGAAAAGGGAATCAGGTGTAAATCCTGAACAGACCCGCTGCTGTAAGCTCCGCTTACGTGCTGAACAAACACCTCTATTGCCACTGGTGATCAAGCCCCCTCTCCTTCACAGGGAGACGTTCGCAACTGAACGACAGGGACACACCGGGAAGGCGTTCAGACACGGGAGTAAGTCAGAAGACCTGCCAAGATCATCCACAAGAGTTACATGGCTTTCGGGGAATAAAGCTTGAAAACGACGCGCCATATTGTTACTATCACGCTTCCTTTTCAATAGGCTTTACCGAAAAATAATTCGGTACAGATGATTTTTTTTAAACAGTCACGGTTTACACGCAACAGGTACACATGGCCCAAGTTCAGGAGGGGCTGCTTTATGATCACCCTGATCTTCAACACTCTGTGTGCGCAACTAGTTTATGCACAACAGCCAAATCGTTTTACTACAGAGCAAGAGCAGACACGGCGAGTACAGGACGAGCTTTCCCAAAAGCAAGGCAAAGGAGTACCAGAGGCGGTAGCGGATAGCCTTCGGTTGCCCGAGGTGGTCGTCACGGAGCGGTACAGCGACCGTGAGATTCGCTCTACCGCACCGGTTCAGATATTGTCGGGTGATCAGCTCCGTCACTTGCACGCGTTGCAGCTCTCCGACGCGGTCAAGCACTTCTCGGGCGCGGCCATCAAAGATTACGGCGGGATCGGGGGATTGAAGACCGTCTCGGTACGAAGCCTGGGTGCGCACCATACCGCGGTGGCCTATAACGGGGTGGCC
This sequence comes from Bacteroidales bacterium, assembly GCA_012518155.1. Taxonomy (GTDB): domain Bacteria; phylum Bacteroidota; class Bacteroidia; order Bacteroidales; family Dysgonomonadaceae; genus Proteiniphilum. Next base: position 831 of record JAAYTC010000408.1, read on the forward strand.
ATCAGCGATGTGCAGACCGGCCAGGTGGATATCGGCCGCTTATCGCTCGACAACGTGGAGCAGGTGACGCTCCACACGGGACAGAACGACCAAATATTCCTGCCCGCCACCGCGTTCGCCTCGGCCTCCTCGTTGAACATCCGAAGCGCGAGGCCCAATTTTTCCGATGGGAAACGACTCGACGGCAAAGCATCTCTTAAAGGAGGTTCGTTCGGCCTCTTCAACCCTTCGTTTCATATCAACACGCGGCTCAGCGATAGGTTCTCCGCCAGCCTGGGCAGCGAATGGATGAAAGCAACGGGTGACTACCCCTACCTGTTGCAGTACGGCGTCGCGGGAGTCGATAGCTCCTCCATGGAGCGTAGGGAGAACAGCGACGTGAACAACCTGCGTTTGGAAGGCGCGCTGTTTGGCAACTTCTCTATGGATACTAAGGCCGAGCTGCGGGCCTACTACTATCGATCGGAACGGGGACTGCCCGGCGCGACCATCTACTATAACACCGAGAACTTCTCGAAGCAGCGGCTGTGGGATCGCACCTTCTTCGTCCAAGGAAACATGGAGCACGCCTTCTCGAGCGAATGGATCGTACAGGCGAACGCCAAACACCACCGCGGTTACCTCCGGTACCTTGATCCCGCCTACCTCGGCACGAGCGGAACGTACGAAGACATCTTCAACCAGCACGAAATCTACGGATCCGTCTCACTGCTCTACCGGGCCTTCGAGAACCTGTCTTTCTCCGGGTCGTCCGATCTATCATCGGCCACCATGCATGCCGAGCGAACCGCTTTCGCCACCCCCACCCGCCTCACCTCGCGATCGGTCGTCGCCACCAAGTGGGTCTCCGAGCGAACCATGGCCACCGCCCACCTGCTCTACACCCACACCTTCGAATCGGTCCTCCAAGGCGAGGCCGCGGACAACCGGAGCAAACTCTCCCCCTACCTGAGCCTCTCGTTGAAACCCTTCGCCGAAAACGATTTCCGCGTGAGGGCCTTCTACAAGAACAGCTTCCGCCTGCCCACCTTCAACGACCTCTACTATCCGGCGGTCGGCACGCGCGACCTGCAACCCGAAGACGCCCACCAGCTCAATATCGGGCTCACCTATTCCCGCAAGCTTGAAGGAATGAGTAAAAATAAGGACAATAACGAAAACGGCTGGCAAAAGGAGAACCATTTCACGGCAACCCTCGACGCCTACCGCAACCGGGTCAACAACAAGATCGTGGCCTACCCCACCGGCAACCTCCACCAGTGGGCCATGCTCAACTTAGGGAAAGTCGCCATAACGGGAGTGGATCTCTCCGTGGAAGGAAGCATCCACTTAACGCGGGCCACTACACTGCTCGCGGGTGCCAACTACACCTACCAGTCGGCCCTCGACAAAAGCGACCCTTCACGAAGCACCTACAACCATCAGATCATCTACACCCCGCGCCATTCCGGCTCCGGCCGCCTGGTGCTGCACCTCCCGTGGCTGGACCTAGCCTACACCCTCCTTTGGAGTGGGCAGAGGTACTCCAACGGGTACAACAGCGAAGAGTTTCTGATGAATGGGTACTCCGACCATGGTTTTTCGGCCTCCAAGGCCCTCCCTACCCGATTCGGTGAGATCAACTTACAATTAGAGGCACTCAACCTGCTCGACCAAAACTACGAGATCGTCCGCAACTACCCTATGCCGGGGCGGTCGTTTCGAATAAATACATCGTTAAATTTTTAATAGTATACTGCAATGAACCAAAAGAAAATCTTTTATTATTTGTCGCTTCTCGCGGCCCTGTTTATCACCTTTACCACCGCCTGCTCTGATGACGACGGGCCCATCGACGAAGAGCCGGAACAGGGAATCGAAGCCCTGTTGATCCTTAGCGAAGGAACATGGGGTAGCAACGAAAGCACCTTGTCTCGCTACGATATCGAAATGGGAGAAATCATCAAGGATTATTTCCGCGCCGTGAACCAGCGCGGTTTGGGCGATACCGGCAACGATATGATCCGATACGGCTCCAAGATATATATAGTGGTGAATGGCTCGTCCATTGTCGAGGTCGTGGATGCGGTGACCGGCAAATCCCTCCGTCAAATTGCCATGAAGCAAGAGGACGGGTCTGCCAAACAACCTCGCCAGATCGCCTCCCACGACGGCAAGGTCTATGTCACCTCCTTCGATGATACCGTCACCCGCATCGACACCGTGTCGCTCCAGATCGACGGAACGGTTGAAGTTGGCCTTGACCCGGAGGGCATCGTAATCAAGAACAATAAAATATGGGCAGCCAACTCGGGCGGCCTCAATTATGAGAACGGGTACGACAACACCGTATCGGTCATCAATGCCGTCACCTTCACCGAAGAGAAAAAAATTAAAGTGGGCATGAATCCCGCGAACCTGCAGGCCGACAGCCAGGGCAATATCTACGTCTCGGTTTTGGGTAATTACATGAGCGACGATCCGGAAAACTATATTCCCCCCGCCTTCAAGCGAATCAATCCCGCCAGCGTCGTTGTGACAACCATCGAGGAAGTAACATCCCCCGATCGGTTCGTGATTTGGGACAATAAAGCCTACATCATCAGCGGTTCATACGGCAACCCATACAAGGTGGTGGTATACGATTGCTTTAAAGAGGAGCTCGTGTCTGACAACTTCGTGACCGACGGAACCAAGCTAGGCATCATCTACAACATCGCGGCGGACGAAAAGACGGGCGATATCTTTCTCATGGAGCTCGATAGCGATTACACCGCCCCCGGGTCGGTTCACTGCTTCAGCAACGAGGGGAAACTAAAGTACACCGTCCCCCGGGTCGGGATCAACCCCACGGCAGTTATCGTCATGAACTGATCGACGTTAATATGAAAAAGCCGTGCCCTTTCATTAGGCACGGCCTCTCTCTACTTATTTATTATTTTGATTAGAAAGGTATTCCAAGTGATTGGCGTACCTTTCGTTTCTTTTTGCCAAGGATTACTTCCTTCGCAACAATTACCGGCTACGCGTGGCAGGATCATATTCAACGGTCCCCTCCGCGGTTCCCGGGTAAGGGACAAAGCCCTCCTTCCGTTTCAGGTAAAAAATCTCGGTTTCATCCTTCGAGTCCCTCACGATCTCGATTAATTCGAACCCCTCCTTGCTGAACATATTCAGCACCGCGATCATTCCATTAAACGACATGGCCCGTCGCCTATCATCCGTGATCTGGGGCATGCGCCCTCCTTGTCCGTAATCGACCCTCACCGTGATCTTCGAGCTAAGCAATGGCCCCGAGTCAGACCATATACGTATATAGTCGACATCAAGTTCATTTATCGGTTTCTGATCCACGAACTGCGCGTTCGCCAGCGCGATCCCTCCGAAGAAGAACAGTGCGAAAAGAAAAAATTTAGGTTTCATACGTTTCATAGTTATACAGTTTGATAAATAGTAAGTATCTCCCGATACACGGGATATTGAATCATCGTTTCACATCACCCCATCACCCCATCATCACATTAGTCCAATTAGCACATTAGTCTAATCCAATTTCAGCACCGCGAGGAACGCCGTCTGCGGCACCTCCACGTTGCCCACCTGTTTCATTCGCTTCTTACCCTCCTTTTGTTTCTCCAGCAGTTTCCGTTTACGAGAAATATCTCCCCCGTAACACTTTGCCGTCACATCTTTCCGTACCGCTTTCACCGTCTCCCGTGCAATAATTTTTGCACCTATCGCGGCTTGTATAGCGATATCGAATTGTTGTCGGGGGATCAATTCTTTCAGCTTCTCGCACATCCGGCGGCCAAAAGCCTGCGAGTTATCGATATGCGTTAGCGTGGAGAGCGCATCCACCGGCTCACCATTCAGCAAGATATCCAGTTTCACCAATTTCGAAGAGCGATAATCGTGCATATGATAATCAAACGACGCGTATCCTTTCGAGATACTTTTCAATTTATCATAAAAGTCGATCACGATCTCCCCCAGTGGCAAGTCAAAGACAATCTCGATCCTATCCCCTGAAATATACTCCTGTTTAATCAGCTCCCCCCTTTTACCGAGACAGAGCGTCATGATAGGTCCTATATAAGTCGTCCGAGTGATCACCGACGCCCGAATAAACGGCTCTTCGATGTGGTCGATCAGTGCCACGTCGGGTAACCCGCTCGGGTTATGCACCTCTTTCATATCCCCCCGCTTATCGTACACGCGATACGATACGTTTGGTACGGTGGTAATCACATCCATGTTGAATTCCCGCTCTAGCCGCTCCTGCACGATCTCCATGTGCAACAGTCCCAGGAATCCGCAGCGAAAACCAAAACCTAACGCCACTGACGACTCCGGTTGGAAGGTAAGTGAAGCATCATTCAGTTGCAGTTTCTCCAATGAAGCCCGCAAGTTCTCAAAATCCTCACTTTCGATGGGATAAACTCCCGCGAAAACCATGGGTTTTACCTCTTCGAACCCCGAAATAGCCTTCTCGGCGGGACGTTTCACGTGTGTGATGGTATCGCCCACCTTCACCTCTTTCGAAGTTTTCACACCCGAGATTATATACCCCACGTCACCACATTGCACCTCCTCTCTAGGCACCATGTTGAGTTTCAGGGTACCCACTTCATCCGCGTCGTACTCCTTCCCGGTATTTATGAATTTCACGTGATCGCCTTTACGGATAGATCCGTTTTCGATCTTAAAATACCCGATGATCCCCCTAAAGGGGTTAAATACCGAGTCGAAGATCAACGCCTGCAACGGCGCGTTTGGATCTCCTTTCGGTGCCGGTACCCGTTCGATGATCGCTTTCAGAATATCTTCGATCCCGACGCCCGTTTTTCCACTCGCCCGGATGATATCTTCCCGTGGGATCCCCATCAGGTCGATAATTTGATCCTCGATCTCTTCAGGCATGGCACTCTCCAGATCAATTTTATTCAATACCGGAATAATCTCCAAGTCGTGTTCGATCGCCATGTACACGTTCGATATGGTCTGTGCTTGTATTCCTTGTGCCGCATCAACGACCAGCAGTGCACCTTCGCACGCCGCGATCGATCGTGACACCTCGTACGAGAAATCCACGTGTCCGGGCGTATCTATCAAGTTAAGTGTATATTTTTCTCCTTCAAATTCATAATCCATCTGCACGGCATGGCTCTTGATGGTAATCCCCCTCTCCCGTTCCAGGTCCATACTGTCGAGTACCTGCGACTGCAGCTCTTTTCCTTCGACGGTTTTGGTAAATTCCAACAGTCGATCTGCCAACGTGCTCTTGCCGTGGTCGATATGTGCTATAATACAAAAATTACGTATTTTCTTCATTTATCTTTCATCCATTTATCGGAGGCTCACGTTCCTGCCTCATTCTTCAGTTCGCACATCACCTCCGGAAGTACACGCGTATTCGAATTAAGCGCGTATTTTAAAACTCCGCGTTGTTGGGTGTGCGCGGGAACGGAATCACGTCCCGTATATTTGCCATTCCGGTGATAAACAACATCAGTCGCTCGAACCCGAGTCCGAAACCCGAATGAGGGGCAGTACCAAACTTACGCGTTTCAATATACCACCATATCGGGCTGCTATCCATCTCAATTTCGTTCACCCAGTTCATCAGTTTATCGTGTTCTGTTTCGCGTTCCGATCCCCCGATAATCTCACCAATTTTAGGGAACAACACATCCATCGCGCGCACCGTTTTGCCATCCTCGTTCTGTTTCATGTAGAACGATTTGATCTCTTTCGGGTAGTCACTCAAGATCACCGGCCGCTTGAAATGCTTCTCCACGAGATATCGCTCGTGTTCCGATTGGAGGTCCGCTCCCCAATAAACCGGGAACTCGAATTTCTGTCCCGATTCTTCGAGTATCTTCACCCCTTCGGTATAGCTCAACCGTACGAAATCGTTATCTGTAACAAATTTCAGCCTATCCACTAACTCCTCATCGTACATCTTAGCCAGAAACTCGATATCATCTTTACAATGCTCCAACGCGTAACGGATCAGGTACTTGAGGAAATCCTCTGCCAGATCCATGTTATCATTATTATCGTTGAACGCTACTTCCGGTTCAATCATCCAGAACTCCGCCAAGTGCCGCGGGGTATTTGAGTTTTCCGCGCGGAAGGTGGGCCCAAATGTATAGATGGCACCCAATGCCATGGCACCCATTTCCCCTTCGAGTTGACCCGAAACCGTTAAGTTCGTCTGTCTCCCGAAAAAGTCCTCTTTATAGTCTACTTTCCCCTCTTTATTCCTGGGGGGATTATTGATATCCAGAGTAGTTACCTCGAACATCGACCCTGCCCCCTCGGCGTCTGAAGCCGTAATAATCGGCGTATGGAAATAGTAAAAACCACGATCGTTAAAATACTTGTGTATCGCGTACGACATATGGTGCCTCATTCTGAATACCGCCCCAAACGTGTTCGTCCGGGGGCGCAAATGGGCTATTTCACGTAAGAATTCCAGCGAGTGTCCTTTTTTCTGCAACGGGTAGGTAGTAGGATCTGCCTCTCCATAAATCTCGATTTCGGTCGCCTGTATCTCCACCGACTGACCTTTCCCCATCGACTCCACCAATTTCCCGTTCACGTTAATGCATGCACCCGTGGTAATAGGTTTAAGAAACTCTTCACCAAAATCAGATATGTTTATAACTACCTGGATATTATGGATTGTAGATCCATCGTTAAGTGCCACGAATCCCACGTTTTTATTCCCTCTTCGTGTCCGTACCCAGCCTTTAACGTTCACCTCTTCGCCGAAGCTTTTTAGTTGCAAAGCCTCTGCTATTTTTCTTCTCTTAATTTGTTTCATAGTCCGCATCATCATCTCCTTCCGGGAGACATGTTGAATCTCGGTTTACATTATTATTCATACCCGAGCAGCGAATTCGTGTTGTTATTTCACCGCTCAATTATATATTAGTCGAACGCGCCCATGCGCAGCATATTCACCTCTTGTTCCGATAGGTAGCGCCATTTACCGCGAGACAGTTTTTTCTTCGTTAATCCCGCGAAGTACACTCGATCGAGCTTGAGTACCCGGTACCCTAGTTTTTCAAATATCCGCCTTACGATGCGGTTTCTCCCCGAGTGTATCTCGATTCCTACCTGAGTAAGGTCCTCCTCTGTAACGTAGCTAATTGCATCCGCGTGAATTTCACCGTCCTCCAGTTCAATCCCGTCCGCGATTGCCTGCATATGCTCCATGGCCACCGGTTTGTCCAGCCATACTTGATATATTTTTCTTTTCTCGTATTTCGGGTGGGTTAGTTTCGATGCCAGGTCGCCATCGTTCGTCAACAGCAGTACTCCCGTGGTAGCTCTATCGAGTCTACCCACCGGGTAAATTCGTTCTGATGCAGCACTCTTCACCAATTCCATGACAGTTTTCCGGTTCTCCGGGTCATCCGTGGTTGTAACAAACCCTTTTGGTTTATTCAGCAGCACGTACACTTTGCTTTCGAGTTGCACCACTTGATTATGGAACATCACCTCATCTGCACGTGTAATTTTGGTGCCCAGTTCGGTAATCACCTCCCCGTTCACCTTCACCACTCCCGCTTGAATAAATTCGTCTGCCTCCCTCCGTGAGCACACTCCAGCGTTGGCCAGGTACTTATTCAGACGTATTGGCGCATTCGGATCGGCATTTTCTTTATACTTGATCTGCTTGAACGGTTTTTTCTTTTTCAGTCTCTTTTTCGGCCCACCTTGTTGCCTGCTACCCGGATGTTGCGATTGGTTTCCCCAGCTTCGGTTACCATAACCACCGCCTCCCTGTCCTCTTTGCGGTTGAACCCTTTCGCCTACTCTTGGGCGTCTCTTTCTGGGCCCTCCTTCTCCACTTCCGTATGAGCTTCTCTCCTGATTCCCGTAGCCCCCTCTCTCCTGTTGTTGTCCGTAGTTCGGATTGTGTGGGCGGTATGGCCTCTCGGATTGATACCCATCCTGCTGTGTTCTTCGCTCGTTCGGGTAGTTTCTGTTTTGGGAACCGTGTCTCTCATTGTTCGCGCTGTGATAACTTCTTCTCGGACGCGACTCGTCGTTGTTTGTTGTCATTGTTGTATTTACTATTTACTTTTTGTTTACCATTTAAACCTCACGGTTTTTTCTAACTCTCTTAAGTATTACGTTCGCCTCTAATTTACTATTTGCATCAATACTTGGTTTTCTCTTCTTTTTTATACCCGCCCTTACAACTCATAGTTTTAGCTTTCAACTTTTCATTCATCTCTAAACTTCACATGTATGGATGCCCTGTTTATTCTCAACTTTTCATTCGTTTTATCTTTTCGCATCCGAGTGTTGCATTTATACTCCCGTATAATTTTGGGGGGTAATCCCCTTTAGTTCTTCTTTCACATCGTCGTTAATATTCAGCGTATCGATAAAATTCGAAATACTCTCTTTCGTGATTCGGGTGTTGGTGCGTGTTAGCTCTTTCAATGCCTCGTAGGGTTTCGGGTATCCTTCTCTTCTTAATATGGTTTGAATTCCTTCTGCCACAACTGCCCAATTATTTTCCAAATCTCTATCAATTGCCTCTCTGTTTATTAACAATTTATCGAGCCCTTTTGTTGTACTTTTAATTGCAATCAGCGCGTGCGCCATTGGTATTCCTAAATTTCGGGTCACCGTTGAGTCGGTCAAATCGCGCTGCAAGCGAGATATGGGCAGTTTTGCCGAGAGATGTTCTAGTAACGCGTTAGCAATCCCCAGGTTCCCCTCTGCATTTTCGAAGTCGATCGGGTTCACCTTATGCGGCATAGCCGATGAACCCACCTCTCCCTCTTTAATTTTCTGTTTAAAATAGTCCATCGATATATACTGCCATATATCGCGTGTGAGGTCGATCAACACTGTATTAATCCGTTTCATCGCGTCGAAGGCAGCTGCCAAGGCATCGTAATTGGATATTTGCGTGGTAAACTCCTCTCTTTCCAAATTCAGGTACTTTTTCAGGAAGCTGTTTCCAAATTCTTTCCAGTCGATACTCGGGTACGCCACCTTATGCGCGTTAAAGTTACCCGTTGCTCCCCCGAATTTAGCCCTATGCGGCACACCTTTCAGCTCGTTTAATTGATTCTCGATCCGGTATGCAAACACCTTAATTTCCTTACCCAGTCGCGTGGGCGATGCCGGTTGTCCATGAGTCCGCGCCAGCATGGGTATATGATTCCATTCCTCGGCAAGCTTGTTCAACCGTTTCACCACATCTTTCATCGCGGGTAGATAAACCTCTTGCAGTGCATCTCTCCACATCATGGGAGTTGCCGTGTTGTTAACATCCTGCGAAGTTAGTCCAAAGTGAATAAACTCGCTATATTGCACGAGTCCCAGGTCATCAAATTTTTCTTTCAGGAAATATTCTACTGCTTTCACGTCGTGGTTAGTCACTTTTTCGATCCCTTTTACTTGGGCAGCATCTTTTTCATCAAAACGCGTGTACAACTCCCTCAGTTGCACGAAAACGTTTTTATCTACACCTTCGAGTGAGGGAATTCCCGCCTCGCATAACGAAATAAAATATTCGATTTCAACCCGTACCCGGTACTTTATTAACGCGAGTTCAGAAAAAAAGAGGTATAACTCGGCCGTCTTATCCCTGTATCGCCCATCCACGGGTGAAATAGCTGTTAGTTGATCTAAGCTCATGATTTTTGGTTGCCCATTTTTTAAATTGCTGAATGGCGGGAAATCACTTTTCTGCACATTCATTACCGTATAACTCCACGAGTGTATTTGTTTCACTACCTTTTTACGCTACAAAAATAGGGATAATAATAGAGTCCTAAAAATTTAAATGAAAATATTTGAAGAAAATTTTGGAGTGAATTAAAAACAGACTATCTTTGCATCGCAATTTCAGAAAGCAACTCAGGGAAAAGCGTTCCCTACGGCTCGACGAAAGGCATTGACATCATTCCGGGCACCTGCCCTACAAGCAGGAGTTCGACAAAATGAAAAAATAAACCGGGCGTTTAGCTCAGCTGGTTCAGAGCACCTGCCTTACAAGCAGGGGGTCGGCGGTTCAAATCCGTCAACGCCCACCATCAAAATCAAGCACTTATCGATTTATTTCGGTGAGTGCTTTTTTTATATTCAGTACGATATTTTACTAAGCGGAATAATACTCACGGGGCTGGTTAAGCCCGACGGGGATATATCCCAATCATCAAAACGAATATTGTTATAGTGGACGCTTATAAAATTAATATCTTTGAATATTCGCCAGTTGACGCCCCGCCTATCAAAGTCACGTATGCGGTTAGCAGGAAGATTAGTCACGTCTATTTCCAAGCTGTTAGAACCTTGCTTGATATATTGCCCTATTTTAAGGGTATAAGGAAGTGACCAGACTAATCCCGCGTCCTGGCCATTGATATATACGCGGGCACTTTCACATAAAAATCCAAGATCGAGTAGCCAGTTATCCGCTGACTCCGAAATTTCGAAATTAACCGTATAACGACCCGTCCCTGCATAGACCGTCGCGCTGTCGTGAGGTAACTCTGTCCACGAAAAAGGATTGCCTTTCATGGCGTATTCACCTTCTATCGCGGGCATGCCTTCAGTAAACCGAAACGACCAATCTCCAAGAAGAACTTTGGGACTACCCTTTTGGTAGAAATTATAGTCCGGATGTTTCACTTTTTTCGAAGTAAAAGTCTTGATAATTAACGACTGACCAGGTTCTAGCTGGAGGTAAACATCGATCGTTTCATTTTGTTTTCTGATACGAGCCTTGCCGGATGTACCCGTAAGCGGATCGTATATTATCGCCGACTCCGCGTCGACAGATAAATTCACCCAATCGTCCAGATACCGGTTTTGCAACATGGATATAAAATAATGGTGTCCGTCAGCATGTTCTCTTCGTATTAATTGCACCCCGTGACGGGCCACCAAATCTTCCTGTCGTGCCCCTTCGACCTGTAAAATACGGGAATAATCCGTGCCGTAGATTATCTGGCCTTTACCAAACGTGAAGCTACCGTATTCCGGGAAACTGTCCGCGGCCGGCAATTCTGACAAAATATTCTTCAACGACATCTGTCGGGAGGCAAGATCCTGTAACCCTGGAACGTCGGAAGGCAAACGGTCGGCAAAAATTACAGTCGCCCCGTCTCTAGCCAGCTCAACAAGCTTTGAAAGGGTTTCTACAGGAATATACCGCACGCTGGGAACAATGAGGGCTTTATATTTTGCCCCGGGAGTTTGTAAATTGTAACCCGAAACTTCAGTAACCTGAAGGTATTTATCGGAAATATAGTCCGTATCGAAACCCAACGATTGTATATTGTTAACTATATCGAAAAAAGCGGGTAAAATATTCCTCATTCTGTGGATATCAAACATAAGATGTAACCCTTCATGTTCTTGCCATATATCATATATGGGCAGGTATAAAAGAAAATCGTTGTCCGGCTCCCCGTATTGAAGGAACGACTGTGTACGGGTAATATAGTCATTCAACCCTTCGACATCCCAAAAAATAGTATTATTGGTATTCATGTTAACAGAGGCGTAAAACAGCCATCCCGGCCAAGGCACGTCTTTGGGTGAGTACGGCGAACCATGATAAAACATATGGTTGACCCCGGAGGCAAACATCAGATCCAGCTCGGGTTTCATCTGCGACAAGGAAGTCCTGAAATGTTCGGTAAGCCAAGTGAATGTTTCTGATGACACCCATTTTTTGCCCGTGATATGTGCCGCTGATGACGCGTATTTAAGTACCGATGGATGCGAATCGTTTTCTTTCATGCCGCTATCCACACGCAGGCCCGGGATATCAAAAAACGTGCGCCCGAACGATTCACATTCCGGGATATCTACTGCCGCGTAATAGTCGATGAGATTGCCGGGTGAACCATGCGCCTGGTTACGAGTGGTGGCCCCGCGGGAATGCGCCCATTCTGTCCATGGGGTGGTGAATTCATTTAATAATAAATCAGCCAAGGTTTGCCTATAATCACAAATTACGCGGGCGGAGGTTTCCGGGTCACCTTCCCTATTAAGTTCCGGGAGAAATTCCTGTAACCTATATCCACGCCGATGTTCAAATTCTTCGAATAAATTCTCCGACCAATCCGCCCCGTAAACTTCATACGAATCATTAAAAAAGCTATTTGGCCAAGGAGCTTGCGAGGAGGCGAAAGCATTCTCGAAACGACTGAGATAACGCGTCAAAACCTCTTTGGAAAAATGATTGATTACCCATCCTTCCCCTCCCGGTGCCGCGCGTTTAACCATCTGTCCCGTCTTACCATTGATAACAGCCCATATCGTCCATTCTCCGGGAGGAACATCCCAGCACAATATCCCATCTGTGTTCACATGATCGATTATATCGATTTTTTCATCCCTCGAATAGGCAATAACAGCGGCTAAAGTAGATACTTCGGCCTGTCTGGGATCATCCGATTCTATTTTCTTCTCGAAACGTGTACCGCCTTTTACCTGGTATTTCTGAAAGAAAACCTTGCTAGCAGCATCTGCTGCTGACACCGTGGGACCACCGAAGGGCCAGCCCGTACCGGTACTCATATCTATATTCATGCCCAGACGATTTCCCTCGTCGTGAACATGTTTGTACATATTCATCCATCGCGGTGACAGGTAGTCGATATGACGTTGTTCGTAACCGTTTATCCCATAAATGGGTGTTATTTCAACCGAACCAATACCGGCATGGTACAGGTCTTCCATGTTGGCTGTCAATCCTGCCGAATCAACCGCGCTGCCAAGCCACCACCAGCGTACGCCTGGTTTGGTTTCTCGAGTCACTTCAGGCCATGAAACATCGGCAACGTGTGAACAGGAAAATAAAAAAACACTCGAAACAGCGAATAGGATAAAAAGTTTTTTCATCGCAAAAATCAGTTTAGACGTTTACAGTACAACTTAGGGCGTTGTGCACATACCTTGTCATAGTCGTGAGCTAGAAATAACCACCGGGCCTAACAACCCATACTCGAAGAAGACACTCTTCAATAATTTCTTTTGGGTTGTTACTGATCCCAAAGATACTGAAACTGAAAGCAATTCACAACAAGTTTAGTTGCTGAACTCGCATTCCCTGTGTTGTTACTGATCCCAAAGATACTGGGAATGAAAGCAATTCACAACTAGTGGGTCGGCTGCCATGTTCGCGGCACCGTTGTTACTGGTCCAAAAGATGTCGGTGGGGATAAAAAAAACCCAATCATCAAAACGAAATTTTTATAGCGGATGCTTGTAAAACTGACTAAGTCTAGTTTCATCACTTAAGGTTATCAGCTGTCTTACGGATACGTTCTGCAAAATCATACAATGCAACTTTTAATTGTTCCTTTTCTTCATATGTAAATCCGCCTTTGCCGCCATTTCCATCTACCTCATTAATCTTATTATAGATCCAAGAAGACGATTTTCCAAAATATCTCTGAGCTATTTTTGACCAAGTTATATCCAAGGCGATATCTCTCAGATGTTCCTTTGTCGACACTTTTTCTGTAATCGCTTTTTCCATATTGACTTTTTTTAATAGTTAATATTTGAGAAGTCCCTTTCTTAGCGATGAATCACTTTAGTTACTCTTCTCCTTCTTTCTCCTCTGTGGGATCATAATCCTTGGAAAGCAAATTCTCAAAGAGTTCCCTGATGTAAAATTCATAAGTCCAGTCAAAGAAAATTTTTGACTTTCTATAATTTCTGATCACTTCGATCAGTTCTTTCTCATCTTTTGTCAATTTCACATCATATTCAGTTTTTAATTACATGATAAATATACTATGAAAATTCATAGTATACAAATTCACAGCAAATTACTTTTTATTAAATACTAAAATAAACTGCGATATCTCATCGAATCCTTCTTCCAATGGCAGATTTAGAGCCGTATAAACTGTTAACGCACGAATTATACAAATTTCTGTAAAAATAATCCTAACATTTGCGCGGGCACATGCTCTATATTTGTATTTATTAAAAGAAGTTGTACACGCGAAATAATCATGTGCAAGTAAAACAATAAATCGAGAGGGTATGAGAAAAAAATGGATCATTCACTTAATCCTTCTGATCGCGATTGCCCAAGCTAAAGCACAAGAGCCCGCTTCCGATCACGGGAGGTTCATTGAAATTAACGGAGCAACACTCTATTACGAAGAGTATGGCGAGGGAAAACCCCTATTATTGCTTCACGGTTTTGGGAGAACGGCAACCGATTGGCACCCCTTTATAAACGACTTTGCTACACACTTTCGGGTTATAGCATGGGATATGAGAGGATACGGACGATCAAGGAACCCCGATACTGGTATCGTATTCAGGCATTCCACGGCAGCGGAAGATTTACTGGAACTCATGGATGTGTTGAAGCTGGATCAAGTAAGCTCGATCGGGCTTAGCAGTGGCGGCATCATTATTCTCCAGGCTGCCGTGATGCAACCCGATCGATTCGAAACAATTATTCCCGTGAGTGCACAAACATATTTTAGCGTGGAAACACGAGAGTTTATAGAGAATAACTCCAAACCCGAAACCTATTACGAATATAGCGACGGGGAAATTTTACATGGTGAGGAGAATGGGATGCAGCTGGCACGACAGTTTTATAACTTCAGCAAGCTGAAAGGCGATCCGGCAATCACACCAGACCAGCTCGTGGAAATAAAAGCTCGCGCACTAATAGTTCATGGCAACAACGATTTTGTACCTGTATCACAAGCATGGGAAATGTTCCAGAATATTCCCAACGCGAGTCTTTTTATCGTGCCGGATGGATGGCATATGCCTCATTTAGGGGAATATAATAGTGACGATTTCAAGAGAAGGACGTTAGAATTTTTAACGAAATAACTTTACGATAACACGATGAGTTTACAAAATGCCATAACCGCGGCAAAAGCGATTGAGTCGTTAGAGAACTATGCAGTGAGCGACGTGATTGATGACACGCTAACAGGCACGGAAAAGAGTGATTCGAATCGGTTTCACGTACACTCCGATCAAGAATTCTGGACACGAGTGCTGAACGGATCGGGCAACTGGGGTGCACGATTCGCGATGAATAACGTGGTTTTATCGGAACATATCGCCCGCGTACCGGGATTGTACTTTCATACCGATCCCGCCGATCATCAATCCATCGACCATAGCCTGATCGAATACGTGAGTGGTAAATGGATACACTACACGCCGCAAGGTAAATCGCAAAAAGTATTGAGCGGGGCGGGCACCCTGAAATTGCCTCCCACAACGAACGGCTGGCGAGTGGCAAGCGTGAGCTTTATAAGCAATGCATCGTTAGGGATACCAGTTTTAATCAGCGAGGAGGCCTGGAATTGGCACAAGTGCAAAGAGGGAAAGATGATTTCACGACTGGAGGCCAACTGGGTGGAAATGGATACCAGCTGGGCAGCAAGGTTCCCATCGATAAGAGGTATTCCAAAGGGGTATTTGAAAGTGGACTCCCCCACTCGATTAAAAGTGGAAGAGGGAATATACCCTACCCTATATCATCCGTTCTCGATAATGGAGTACGAGGACACGGGGGGATTATTCTACGATTTCGTGTACGTGACGGTGGACTCTACGGACCCGAACTCGCGCGACGACATACGAGCGTTCCTCGGGGAATACCTGTATAATAATGGTAGATACGGGCATTACCTGATCGACCCGTTTATAAACGACCCGCTGTTGAATAGCGGGGACGCGTTGTACACCTCACCCGAGGAACTCAGACGAATCAACGCGGCTTCCGAATCGCACCTTTTCTTGTTGAAGGAACGAATTAAAAGGAGAGTATTTAATGATTTTACCCTCGAGAGGATAAAAGAATTCATAGATAATCACTTGGATGTAGAGGATCTGAAGGTTTGTTCCAGCGAAATAATTATTAACCCCAACATCTGGTTTCAAGGGAGGAGGCTAGTGGACGAATCGGCTAATTTCCTGCAAGAATGCATGGAAAGAGATAAAGTGGACGAACTGGTGGATAACTTGATTAAGTATGGCTTAAACCGACACCGATTATGACTGCATGGAATAGTAAACTCACGGAGTTAAAAAAGATACTGGTGGAGCTCTATTCGGACAAGGAGGATGGAGTGGTGATGGTGGACATGGCGGGCATCCCCAAAGGATTCGTGGCCTTCAATAACAAGTCGAATATCAACTGGCACAACATTTTGCTCGAGGCCAATAAGCGTGATAGGGTTAAAAATATCGTCCAAATAGCGGCGGATGATTTTCCTGAAATAACCGAGCTGAAATCTCTTTTTAAAGAGGTAGAGGAGAAGGACTCGCTCAG
>JAAYTC010000409.1 GCA_012518155.1 Bacteroidales bacterium
AAGGGCGACCTCTCCGGGGTGGCCAAAACGGGAGGCAACAAGGAGAGTGTAAACAAGCGGGTGCAACAATACAACCTGGCGGAGAAAGGATTCGAATACAAGCCTTTTCCGGTGCGTTTTTGGGACGTGTTCGGCGAACAGGGTCACCCCGTGCGCACCACCGTCACCTCCATGGGTCCCCTACTGTTGGAGCGATTGCTCAACCTCAATGAAACGCAGGGAGGAATTCTCACGATGGCGTTTCGGATCGCCGACGATAACGACCTGCTGTTGATCGACCTCAAGGACCTGCAGAAGATGTTACAGTTCATCGGCGACAATCGAAAAGAGTTCACCACCAAATACGGTAATATCTCCCCGGCGAGCATCGGAGCCATCCAACGGGGATTAATGCGGTTGGAGAGCGAGGGGGCCGACAAGTTTTTCGGGGAACCGGATTTGGAAATAACCGATTTTATCCAAACCGAGCAAGGCAAAGGGGTGATCAACATCCTGGCTGCCGATAAGCTGATGAACTCCCCGCGGGTATACACCACCTTCCTGTTGTGGTTGTTGGACGACCTTTATGAAACGCTCCCGGAGGTGGGCGATCTCGATAAGCCGAAGCTGGTTTTCTTCTTCGACGAAGCCCATCTATTATTTAACGATATGCCCTCCTCGCTATTGGAAAAAGTGGAGCAGATTGTTCGATTGATTCGCTCCAAGGGAGTGGGTGTTTACTTCTGCACGCAGAACCCGGCGGATATTCCTCCGGCCATCCTGGGACAGCTGGGCAATCGGATACAACACGCCCTGCGCGCCTACACGCCCAACGATCAGAAGGCAGTACGAGTGGCGGCCAATACCTTCCGTTCCAATCCCGCTTTCGATACCATCGAGGCCATCACCCAGCTCAACACCGGGGAAGCGCTGGTCTCTTTTCTCGATGAAAAAGGGGCCCCGCAGATGGTGGAACGCGCCAATATACTGCCTCCGCAGGGACAGATCGGCCCGATCACCACGGGCGAAAGGGACCAATTGATGCGTGCTTCCCTCATTTACGGGGTGTACGAGGACTTCATCGACCGGGAGTCGGCGTATGAAATCCTATCGAAAAAGCAGGAGTTGTTGGAAGAGGAACGGCAGCTAGCGGCCGAGGAAAAGGAACGCGTACGCTTGCAAAGGGAGGAACGAAAAAGGCTGGAGGAAGAGGAGCGAGCCAAACGGGCCGCGGCACGGCAGAAGAAAGCCGACCAAGGTATCTTGGGGGAACTCCTTAATCAAGTCGGCAGAAGCACCACTCGTCAAATCAGCAACGAATTGGGCAGAACCATCACCCGCTCTATCTTCGGAGCACTCTTTGGAAAAAAATAGGCCATGTACCGCGTATTGTTTAACCATTACTGGTTGCAGAGCATCCGGTCGCCCGGCTATAGCAAAAACCTAATAGTCAATATTTTTATTGGGCTCTTTGCACTCTATTTTTTAGCAATCTTCGTCTTGTTGGGGTTTGCCTTTCCCAAACTATTGGAGAGGATGGCCCCGGGAAGCGAATCGACCGAAACGTTTAACGGCATCTTGATTTACGCGACGCTGTTGTTTCTCTTGGTTCGCTACCAGTTTCAACCGCTGAACACGCTCAACCTTGATAATTACCAAACGTTGCCCATAAAACGCGACATACTGGTCAACTATCTCGTATTAAAACCGTTATTAAACCCATTAAATTATATCGCGCTCTGTTTTGCCGTTCCCTTTTCCATGGTCGGAGTCTTTCCATCCCACGGGATAAGCGGGGCTATCCGGCTCTTATTCATAATCCTCTTTCTAATCTGGTTCAATACGCTGATGGCTCCCTTGTTGAAACGAAAATTCAACAACATTCTCGTCGGTACCCTCGCTTTCTTTGCACTGATCGCCGGTTTGGCACTACTGGAGACGACCGGATTCTTCTCCCTCTTTAGCCTGTCACGAGTTGTTTTTGGCTTTTTGATTGAAACGCCTTTCGCGTGGATCTCCATCGTATTATTGAGCGTGCTGGCCCTGTTTCTCAACAAGCACTATTTCTCGAAAAATTTCTACCCCGAGAACTTCGAGAGGAAAACGAAAACGACAGGGGTTGAATCCAAGCGTTTCACCTTCATGGAACGATTCGGAAAGATCGGGGAGATTATTGCTCTTGAGATGCGACTGGTTTTGCGTCACAAACGGACCAAAAGCACCCTCTACACTGCCATTTTCTTCCTGTTGTACGGACTTCTGTTTTATCCAAACGAGGTATACAATAACAATCCCGGCTGGTTGCTGTTCGTCGCCATTTTTGTCACTGGCATCGGGATGAATATGTTCGGGCAGTGGATCATCAACTGGGATGGATCGCATTTCGATTTCCTGATGACACGGGATATCGATACCCGCACCTATATCCGTGCCAATTATTACCTACTGTTAGGGTTGAGCGTTATCTCGTTTATCATGACCACTCCCTACTTCCTGTTCGGGCCACAAATCATCATGTATCATCTGGTTGCCTTGCTTTATAACGTGGGAGTAAATATTTACGTATACCTCTTCGGGGCCACGTTCAATACCAGTCGACTGGA
>JAAYTC010000410.1 GCA_012518155.1 Bacteroidales bacterium
AAGTCCTCCGGATACAGCGTGAAACCCGATGCCAGGATCACGGCCCGTTCGATCGCGCTTTGCAATTCCCGCACGTTGCCCGGCCAGGAGTACTCTTGTAGCTTCTTCAGCGCCGACGAAGAGATGTTGTGTATCTCCTTCTTGTATTTTTTGGTGTAGCGTTCCAGAAAATGTTCGGCCAAGAGCACGATATCCTTTCCCCTCTCCCTCAGGGGAGGGATATGCAACTCGATGGTGTTTATCCTGTAAAGAAGGTCCTGCCTAAATTCCCCTTCCCCCACCATCTCGTGAATGTTAGCATTGGTAGCGCAAATCAGTCGCACGTCGATCGAGCGGGGCATAGTCGCCCCCAACCGGATGATCTCCTGCTTCTCGATAGCGGTTAGGAGTTTTGCCTGCATGGGGAGGGAGAGGTTGGCAATCTCATCCAAGAACAGTGTCCCCCCGCTCGCGATTTCGAAGCGCCCCTGCTTTTCGGCTTTGGCATCGGTGAACGCCCCTCTCTCGTGGCCGAACAGCTCGCTTTCGAAGAGTTGTTCGGGAATGGTTCCCAGGTCGATCCGTACGAACGGTTTGTCGGCCCTCGGCGAACAGCAATAGAGCAGGTTAGCTATCACATCTTTTCCCGTGCCGTTCTCCCCCAGGATAAGGATGTTCGCGTCGGTATCCTTCAGCTTATCGACGGTGTCGAAAAGGGCTTGCATCGGTTCGCTTTCGCCGATGATCTCCGGCATCGTTCGGTTGCTCTCGAAGGCAGCCACTTTCTGTTTCAGCAGCGACACCTCGGTGCGGCGCTCCCGAAGCTCTAAAGCCGACGAGACGGTGGCCAACAGTTTCTCTTTTTCCCACGGTTTGGGGATGAAATCGGTGGCTCCCTCTTTGATCGCTTTGACCGCCTTTTCGGTATCCGCGTAGGCGGTGATGAACACCACCACCGCGTCGGGATCCCTCTTCTTGATCTTCTTCAACCAGTGAAACCCCTCCTTCCCACTGTCCGCGTCCTTGGTGAAATTCATATCCAGCAAGATCACGTCCGGCTGGAATGACTCCATGAAGTGCTCTATCCGATCGGGCCGGGTGGTCACTTTCACCTTCTCTACCCGCGGCTTTAGAAGCAAGTTGAGCGCGAAGAGAATATCCTCGTTGTCGTCCACGATCAATATTTTTCCACGTTTTTCCATTCTGTTTTAATTTTGAACCAAGAACCAAGACAAAAGAGCCAAGAAACCGTTTCTTACTGTTTTATTTTCCGAATTCATACCAAGGAACTGCGTTGCCTGTTGAGCGTTGTTGGTATTCTGTTCCACCGTAGACCAATGTTTTGACCAGTCGACTGTCATTTGCTAGCGTCGCGAAATTGTTCAACCCATCAAATAGCTTGGAAGAGATAGTAGCCGTTGCCTTTATCTCTACGATTTCATGTTGCTTTGGCCTTTGGATAAGTAGATCAACTTCGTTACCCTCTGAATCACGCCAAAACCATACATCCGTTTGCCTTTCGTCCTTATGATGCATCCGTTTGATCTGCTCCGCGATGATCATGTTTTCAAATAAAGCACCCTTGATGGACTGATTGAAAAGCCGCGTTTCGTCGTTAATCTTTAACAAGTAACTAAGGAGCCCGGTATCATAAAAATACAGTTTGGGTGTTTTGACGATTCGTTTACTGAAGTTTTTATGAAAAGGATAAAGCAAGAACACGATGTAACTATTCTCCAGTGCCGATAGCCACGACTTAGCGGTCGGTTGTGAAATTCCACATTCATTGGCTATCCCGTTGAGACTGAGCAGTTGCCCCGCGCGGGTGGCGCAAAGAGCAATAAAGCGCTGGAAAGCACGCATATCTTTTATTGCTATCAACTGGCTCACATCTCTTTGAACGTATGTTTCAATATAGTTGGGATAGAACGTTTCGGGTTGAATGTTTCGATCATAGATGGCAGGATAAAACCCCTTGATAATTTGTGGAATATAATTCGAATTTAATAAATCAGCCGATTTCAGTTCTTGAAAATCAAAAGGCATTAACTTGAAAATAGCCACCCTCCCCGCTAAGCTCTGGGTTATACTTTGCATCAGGTGAAAATTCTGCGAACCCGAAAGAATAAACTGTCCCATTTTACCCGAGTCGTCCACAATTCCCTGAATATATGAGAACAATTGTGGCGCGCGTTGCGCTTCATCCAGGATAACATTCTCTGAAAATTGTTTTAAGAATCCACGAGGGTCCTTCTCCGCGAAATCCCGCATATCCGGAT
>JAAYTC010000411.1 GCA_012518155.1 Bacteroidales bacterium
ATCGTTGCGCGTCTCCTCGAGGTTGGTAGTCCTGTGTGCTGCCATGTAGGTCATCGACCCATTCTCGTAGTACAGAGGAACGGCACGCGTGAATTTTTTTCCTTTGGTGAACGCGAAGCGGGGCGCGTAGATAGCCGTCAGCGTAAGCCCTTCTAAGGGGGTGAGGTCTATTTGGGCTTTGCCACCGAACTTATAATAATTTTGTCTATTTGTTCCTCCCAGACGGAGGGCGGCAAGGGGGTTTTCCCCGTCCTTGGTATCTGCATACCGGCCGTCTTCCCACTGAACGGGGTAATAAGGCGATGCCAAGTAAGCATGTGAAATGGGATTGATTTGTGACGGGCTTATCGCGTTCGATTTCGAGAAATCAAGGTCGATATTGGTTCGAAGCCAATCGTTAACCAGGTAGTCGTTATTTACCCGGCCGGCGATTCGCTCGTAGGATTTACTCTCGTAATAACCGTCGCCCTTCTGGTAGTTGAAGGTGGATTTCGTGCGCAGCTTTTCGGTTCCGCCCGTTACACTCAACATGTGCTGTTCGTGGGAGGTGGACTTTTTCAGCAGCAAGTTCATCCAGTCTGTATTGGGATAATGATAGGGATCGACAGCGTGGTTGGTGAGCCATGAGCCGATCGTCTCCTGCGAGTACTGGGAATAGGGATCGGAAGCACCGTCGTTCCATTTCACCTCATTCTGAACGTTCATCCAGTCGATTACATCACCATTGGTTGGGCGAGTAGTAGGCCTATCGATGCCGTACTCGTAATTGTAATCGAACGAGAACTGGCGATCTTTGGCCCGCTTGGTGGTGATAAGAATAACCCCCGCCGCAGCCCGCGAGCCATAAATGGCAGCAGAGGCAGCATCTTTCAGCACGGTCATGGTTTCCACGTCGGCCGCTATCACGTCGTTAAGTGAGGAAGGCACCCCATCCACGATCACCAGGGGATCGTTGTTCGAAAGGGTGGTCACCCCGCGTATCCGGATCGTTCCTTGGGCACCGGGACCTCCGCTGTTACGAGTAACCTGTACTCCTGCCACTTGTCCCTGCAACGCCGTAGAGAGCATCTGCGTGGAGCGGCTGGTAAGGTCGGCACCCTGCACGCTGGAAATTGACCCAGTGAGGTCGCTCCTGCGGGCGGTACCATAACCCACGACAATTACCTCGTCCAGAGCTTGTGTATCCTCTGCCAGGGTGATATCGATCGTCGTTCTGTCCGTCGTGTTGATTTCCTGCGCGAGGTATCCGATATAAGAGACCTGTAGCACGGCGTTTCCGCTCACCTGTAATGTAAAATTACCGTCAACATCCGTTACTGTTCCATTTGTCGTGCCTTTTTCTACAATATTAGCACCGATGATAGGTTCACCCGTAGCGTCGGTAATCAAACCTGAAACCGTTTTATTTTGTCCGGGGCTAGCCTGAGCTGTGGATGGGGATGTAGCAGTAACGGAGATGGTATTATTGTCCCGTTGAAAGTAGAGTTTCGTTTGGTTAGTTAAACGGTTAAGTACATCCTCAATCGTGGCATTACTCACGTTCAAGGTAACTGCCGGGGCTTTATCCACGACTCCTTGATCATAAAAAAATTTATAATCCGCGAGCGTACTAATCTGCTGAAAAACAGCACTAAGCGGTTGATTTTACACATTAATCGAAAGGCTGTTTATCGTGTTTTGTCCAAAAGCTGGGGCTAAAACCACGAAAAACAAAATCATCAAGATTAGAGAGTTAAGAAAAAATGATCCTTTACTGAATTGCTTTGTGAATTTCATATATTTATCATGTTTATTATTGTTTTTTTGCTTTGAAGGGAACATGAGAGGTGCATCAACTGATGACTGATGTCCCTTGGGGAAAGAGCTTACTTTCTTTTTGGCTCTTTTCCTTGCCGGATTATATTACACACGCTTGTTCATAGGCAGATATTTTTCATTTTATTGTTTTTTATTTATAAAGAAGTACTTCATTTTCTTCAATTAAATATTTAATTTCACTTGTATATTCAATGGATTGCAGCACGGCTTCGAGACTTTGATTGTCATGCTCTCCTGAAATCAAGTTATCGAATTCTTCACCTTCATTAAAAAGAATAGTACATCCATATATACGTTCTAATTCTCTTGCCACATCACGTACGGGTGTTCTGTCGAAATGCAGCCAGCCATTTGTCCAAGCAAAGGAGTGACGATCTTCCGTGTTAACTTCTTTCTTGAACTCACCCGTTAATGTATTGAGGACAATTTTCTCACTCGGTTTTAGCACGAACGATGCGTCTGACATCCTCACTTGCACCCTCCCCTCGTTTACTGCTATCGATACGGCTTCATCTTCATCGTATGCCTTTACGTTAAACGAAGTACCCAGTACATGAATCGTAAAGCGCGTTGTTTCCACGATAAACGGAGTTTCGTTTTTACTTACATCGAAGTAAGCTTCTCCAGAAAGCTTGACATGCCGTTCGGTTTCTCCGAAATTTTCAGGATACATAATGGATGTACGTGAGTTTAACATCACTCGGGTACTATCCGAGAAGATCAAACGCTTTTTTTCACCGTGGAACGTAACATTTTCAGTATAGAGAGTCGAATGTGTTTCGTTATTCTTTAAATAATCAAGCAAGTAAATACTAATAAATAGTATCGATGCGACAGCAGCAATAGAAAGTAGAGTGCGGTATAACCCGGGTTTTTGCTTATTTTCCATCACTTGTAATAACCCTTTCGCCTCCTCCTTATATTGATTATAAGTTAAAGTATCGGTGACGCCTTTCAAACGAGATTCCTCTTCAAGATCAGACGCGATATCATCCATGAGCGAATCGTTCCCTCGCTCATTCACATACTGCAAGAATTCCTCTGCCTCATCCTTCGTGTAGAGGTTATGTAGGAATCTTCTGATCAATCTTTTTCTTTTTTCGATATTCTTCATTGAATCGTTGTTCATCCGAAACTTCATTTTTTCAGGGAATATTATTTTCCCGGCTTTATTAGCACAAATGAGCTTTTTTTTAAATTTTACCAACCACTCTTTATAGTTAATACACAATTCAATTTAAAAGCTGGGGGTCGATTAACTGATATTAATTATTATTAATAAAATGACCGCTAGTAAAAAATTACAGGAACCA
>JAAYTC010000412.1 GCA_012518155.1 Bacteroidales bacterium
GAATATTGATCTTTGAGCCGCTCCTTTATCTCTTCTGCCGGAGGGATGCTCGTGGCTTCCGGCTGAAGCACTGAATGATACGATTCCGGGGTTCTCAATAACTCCATTGCTTTATCGAACACCTTATCGCTCGATAGCTGATGTATCAGTACCCCCTTCTTGTAATAGGCCCGCTGCATGATCTCTGTTTCGATCATACTTTTGATCATATCTTTAAACAGTTCCAAGTCCCGGTCTAAATCCGGGTGCAATTTTGCCTCTAACGCGGTGAACTCTTCCGAGGCCACGTTCATGTAACCTTCGAATTCCATGATGCTTTTCAATTGCTGCAGCGAACGTTCACTCATCTTATCGTACTCGAACTCTTTCGACTTCACGAACTCCTTGAAGCCGTCGTAATCGGAGTCCGACAATTTAAACTCTCCCGGTTTCTCTACCTGTTCGTTCTTTTGCATCCACTCCGTCACCCAATTAAAAATCACGTTGTCGGCCATCAAGTAATAGGCGATGGTGCCCCCCATCTCCTGTGGAATAGTAATATCGGGCGTGATGCCTCCCCCGTCGCGTACTTCCCTCCCGTTGCGGGTATAAAAAACATTGGTGAGCGAGTCCGGAAGCCGCCCCACGCTGCCATCGGGGTTACGGTGTGAATAATCCAATGCTTGTATACCTCTGCCGCTCGGGATATAATACTTCGAGGTAGTAATTTTTATGTTCCCTCCATAGGGCAGGCTACGAGGCGTTTGCACCAACCCCTTGCCAAACGAGCGATTGCCCACGATCACTGCCCTGTCCAAATCTTGCAACCCCCCTGCCACGATTTCCGAGGCCGAGGCCGAGCCGGTATCAATCAACACGACGAGGGGTATAAGGGTATCGATCGGTTGGTTACGCGTGTGATAAATCCGATCCCAATCTTTTAATTTTCCTTTGGTGGAGACGATCTCTTCCCCTTTCGGCACGAACAGGTTTACCACGTCCACTGCTTCATCCAAGATACCTCCCCCGTTGCCTCGAAGGTCGAGGATAAGTGAAGAAGCCCCTTTCTGTTTGAGCGCTTGTACCGTCTGCTTCACCCGTTCGGCCCCACCGGTTGTAAATCCTGAAAAATGGAGGTAACCTATACTGTCGTCTATCACGTTTGAATAGGTAATCGGGTCGATTTCTATTTTTTCTCGGACAATTGTCACCACGCGCTCCTTTTTTTCTCCCGGTCGTGAAAATGTAAGCTTCAGCGGTGTGCCGGGTGTCCCTTTGAGCATATCGCTCACCGCCTTCACGGTGGCTTCACGCACGTCCTCTCCGTCGATGTCGAGAATCACATCGCCCGCCTTCAACCCCGCTTTGTCGGCAGGAAGGCCTTCGTATGGCTCGTTCACGATTACCCGGTTGTTATTCTGTGAAATGATGGCACCTATTCCCGCGTATTCACCCGTGGTCAAAAACTGCAGTTCGCCCATGTTCTCTTCCGAATAATACTCGGTGTAAGGGTCCAAGCGAGTTAGCATATTCTGGATGGTGCCTTGCACCAAGTTATCCACCTCGATACTGTCCACGTAAAAGAGGTCCAACTCCCGCAGGACAGAATTAAATATGTCGATGTTTTTGTTGATATCAAAGTAGCGCCGGTTCTGCTCAGGTGCGGATGTTTGCGCCATCGCTAGTTGTATCGCCACTAACGCTACGGCCATCAAAAGGATTTTTCTCATTACGAATAGGGTTTTACCAATGTCTCTAATTACCACAAAGGAACAAATTTTTTCGAGAAATTATCGGATTGTTTTAGTTATATGTTTATAAATCTCAGGCCAAGTGCTATCTTTGCATTTATAGTCAAGCAAAATCAATGGCGTATGAATACATTGCTACGGTATACATTTCTTCCTCTATTTGTGAGTTTCGTGATTTTTATCGGCACCTGTCTTGTCCACCCTTCGCACGTTCCCGATATGCCCCCCGGATTGCCTTGGGACAAGTTCGCGCATTTTGGCATGTTTTTCTTGCTCTCGGCGGTTACACTCATCGATTATTACCGTCTCCACAAAGGCAGTCCCCACATGTTCCGTTGGGTGTTTTGGGGCTTTGTCGTTCCCGTGGTCTACGGGGGAGCTATCGAGCTCTTGCAAATGTACGCTTTTGCACCCCGCAGCGCCGAGTGGGGGGACTGGTTCGCCGATATACTGGGCTCACTCACCGCCAGCTTAGTGATAATTATTTTTCTTAAGAAAAGAGAATATGCCAAAAAAAAGATATCTTTGTAAGGATTGAGTACAACCTAAACAATTATAGCTATGAAGTACGAAGATTTAAAGATTCTCGACGAACTACGAGAAAAGGGAAGTATTTCTGAAGAGGAGTACCAACGTGAAAAGGAGAAGATCCTGAATGCACCCGACCCCGCGCGTACCGGTTCCACCAAGCAGCCTCTATTCGGGATGGCCGAGAATACCTACCTGATGCTGATGCACTTAACGCAGTTTGCCGGTGCCATTATTCCCCTTGCCGGTTTTATCGTGCCGATCCTCATGTGGACTACCAACAAAGATGTCAACGTGAATGTAGACCTGCACGGTAAAAACATCCTTAACGCGATGATCAGCTACGCGATCTACGCCGCGGTGCTCGCCATCACCATCATCGGGATCCCAGTAGCGGTAGTCTTGGGGATAGTCTACGCGGTTTTTGTTATCCTGGCCTCCGTGAAGGCCAACAACGGCGAGTATTGGAAATACCCGTTCACGATTCAATTCATTAAATAATGATTCAAGAGCAGTTAATTAACTATTCGAACGTTCAATTAAATCGCGAAGAGAACATCATCCTCCGGGGGATCAACCTTACCGTTAACAGGGGCGACTTTCTCTATGTCATTGGTAAGGTAGGTTCAGGAAAGAGCACGCTGATGAAGAGCATGTACGCCGAGCTGCCTATCGAGGAGGGAAGTGCCCGGGTGTTCGACTACGAACTATCCCGCATCAAGCGCCGTCTTGTTCCATTCCTACGGCGTAAGATTGGCATCGTGTTCCAAGATTTTCAACTGCTCATCGACCGCACGGTAGAGAAAAACCTCGAGTTCGTACTGCGGGCTACCGGTTGGAAAAATCGCCGGGAGATCAAGGACCGCATCAACGAGGTACTCTTTCAGGTAGGGATGCAAAACAAAGCCTACAAGATGCCGCACGAGCTTTCGGGTGGGGAGCAGCAACGAGTGGTTATCGCGCGTGCCCTGCTCAATTCGCCTGCCCTGATCCTTGCTGACGAGCCCACGGGTAACCTCGATCCCGAGACGGGGAGCCAGATCGTTTCTCTCCTTCAAGAGATTTCCGGACGGGGGACAGCCGTGATCATGTCTACCCACAATTACTCCATCGTGCAAGCATTTCCGGGGAAAATCATGCGGTGCGAGAACATGTCGCTTATCTCCATGTGATCCGAAAATATTTCGTACCTTTGCACCTTTGAAAAATACTAACACTACACATTGTGGCTGATACGAAATATATTTTTGTGACCGGCGGTGTCGTTTCTTCCCTTGGTAAAGGGATTATAGCGTCGTCGCTCGGGAAACTATTGCAAGCAAGAGGATACAAGGTTACCATCCAGAAGTTCGACCCGTATATCAACGTGGACCCCGGTACGCTCAACCCGTACGAGCATGGCGAATGCTACGTCACGGCAGATGGGCACGAGGGCGACCTCGATCTGGGGCATTACGAGCGGTTTCTCAATATACAAACTACGAAGGATAATAACATTACCACCGGGCGGGTATACCAGAACGTGATCATGAAGGAGCGTCGTGGCGACTACCTGGGAAAAACGGTGCAAGTAATCCCGCATATCACGGATGAAATTAAGCGCAACATCAAATCGCTCGGGGTGAAGAATAAATTCGACTTCGTGATTACCGAAATTGGCGGTACCGTGGGCGATATCGAATCCACCCCCTTTCTGGAGGCGGTACGACAACTTCGTTGGGAACTGGGGCGCAACTGTTTCTGCCTCCATCTCACCTACGTCCCGTATATTGCCGCGGCAGGTGAAGTAAAGACCAAGCCCACGCAACATTCGGTGAAGGAGTTGCAATCACTTGGAATTCAGCCAGATATGCTGGTGCTTCGTACCGAACGACGACTCAACGCGGATATACTCGATAAGGTGGCTCTTTTTTGTAACGTGGAACAAGGCGCGGTGATGCAGTCGGTTGACGTTTCTACCATTTACGAGGTTCCTCTTATGATGCAGCGGCAAGGGATGGACGCGGTGGTCCTTCGCAAATTAAACCTTCCCTATAGTGGGGAGGCTAAAATGGAAAACTGGAACGCCTTTTTACAGAAACGGAAGGACGCGAAAAAGAAGGTCTGCATCAAGCTTGTGGGCAAATATGCCGAGCTCCCCGATGCATACAAGTCCATTCACGAGGCTCTTTCACAAGCCGCCATCTATAACGATCGGAAATTGATCCTCGACGTTTGTCATTCGGAAAAAATTAACGACGACAACGTGGCAGCTACTCTTGGTGATGCCGATGGGGTGGTTATCGCTCCCGGCTTCGGGCAGCGAGGAATTGAAGGCAAGTACACCGCCATTCGCTACGCTCGAGAGAACAATCTGCCTACTTTTGGTATCTGCCTCGGGATGCAATGCATGGTTATCGAATATGCCCGTGCGGTCATGAACATGCCGGGTGCTAACTCCACGGAGATGGATCCCAAGGCCGAACATCGCGTTATCGACCTGATGGAAGAGCAGAAGCATATTACCAACATGGGTGCCTCCATGCGTCTGGGGGAGTACGAATGCGTGTTACGCAAAGGATCTCTCGCCTATAAGGCATACGGGAAGATGCGTGTGAAAGAGCGCCATCGTCATCGTTACGAGTTCAATAATCAATATAAAGAGGATTTAGAAGCGGCCGGAATGAAGTGTACCGGCGTGAATCCCGAATCCGACCTCGTGGAAGTGGTGGAGGTGCCGGCCCTGCGTTGGTACCTTGGTA
>JAAYTC010000413.1 GCA_012518155.1 Bacteroidales bacterium
AAAGGAAAAATAAAATCGTCGATCCTTTTCACCGATACCTTGGAGGGGAAAATCGACTATTTAGTGAAAAAATTAAAAGTGAAGAAATTCAGCCTGCACATCCACCCATATGTAGCAGCCTACGTTCAGCAAGGTCTCTTTTCGTTGAAGTACAGATGGAGGAAAAAATTTAATGCCGGGATTCGGATCATTCCTGATCAGAATTTAGGATTCCTACAGTACGTGTTTTACGACAAAGATGGAAACGAAATCGACCTGAAAGAAGAAATTGAAATGAAATAGAATCGCTCAACGCGATTATCTAATATGTAAAGACCGGTATTTCGAGAGGAGTGCCGGTTTTTTTGTTCCCTTTTCACGAGAATTACACCGGATCCACGTCGTAATACAGGATCATGTATCGGAATCGCGGGTCTCTTCTCAGCTCCTTTTCTGCTTTTTTAAGCAAGTTGCGCACCTGCCGAGTGGGTAAGCTATTCTCCAGCTTTAGTAATACTTCCCGGATATGGTAATTTTGTACCCTTCCCACTACCGGGATATTAGGCCCGAGTACTCGTTCGTGAAGCAACTGTTTAAGCAAGTTTGCATATCGTGATGCCGCTGCTTCTGCCTGCTCGCCATTTTTATGCCGGAATACCGCGCGTATCAGCCGGTAAAATGGAGGGTAATGAAAGAGTTCCCTTTCACCGAGTTGAGAATGGTAAAACGCTTCAAAATCGTTTTTCCGAATAAACTCGTATACAGGCTGATGAGGGTCGTTGCTTTGAATAATCACGACCCCTCTCCGGTGCTTTCTGCCCGCTCGGCCGGCGGCCTGAATCATCAGTTGAAACCCTCGCTCGTGCGAACGAAAATCGGGATGATTAAGAAGCGAATCGGCCGATATAATACCCACCACCCGCACGTTTTCGAAATCGAGCCCTTTCGAGAGCATCTGTGTGCCCACTAATATTTGTATCCTATTCTCCTGGAAATCATGAATAATCGTCTCCAGCGACTTCTTACCCCGGGTAGTGTCGGTATCCATCCGATCAACAGTCGCATCCGGGAAAAGCAAAGACACCTCTTCTTCGAGTCGCTCGGTGCCTTGACCGAGAGGTTTCAGGCTTTGTTGATTACAGGTGGGGCATTCCGTCATCAACACGTGTGAGGTATTACAATAGTGGCAGATCAGCCTATTCCCCTTTTTATGGTACGTGAATGCCACATCGCAACGGCTGCATTTTGGAATCCATCCGCACTGCGCACATTCCACCATAGCGGAAAATCCTCGGCGGTTACGGAAGAGGATCGTCTGCTCGTCGTTGGATAAAGCCTTTTTCATCTCTTCGATAAGGCCCGGCGTAAGCAATGATTTCATCTTTTTGCGCTTCCGTAAATCGCGGGTGTCGTGGATAACTATCTCGGGCATCATCAAGTTGCTGTAACGTTTGTTTAGCGTTACGAGACCATACTTTCCTTTCCGTGCGTTATGAAAAGACTCAATGGAGGGTGTGGCGGACCCTAATAACGTTTTGGCCCCCGCGATGTGTCCCAGCATTATAGCCGTATCGCGCGCGTGATAACGCGGAGCAGGATCTTGTTGCTTATAGCTTGTTTCGTGCTCTTCGTCCACGATAACGAGTCCCAGCTGCCGGAAAGGCAAAAAAAGGGATGACCGAACTCCCAATATAATGTCGTACGGCTCGTCCGAAAGCATTTTTTGCCATATGTCAGCACGCTCTCTGTCGTTGATCCGGGAGTGGTAGATCGCCATTTTATTGCCAAACACCGATCGTAACCGTCGTGTAAGCTGTGTCGTGAGCGCGATCTCCGGCACGAGATAGAGTATCTGCTTTCCCTTTGCGAGGAATGTTTCCACGAGGTGGACATAAATCTCGGTCTTTCCGCTGGAGGTAACTCCGTGCAGGAGGCAGGTCGATTGTCGCGTAAAACTGTCCAAAATGGCGTTCAATGCTTCTTGTTGCACGTTGTTGAGCGGGAAGGGTGCACGAGATGCCTCCATATCATGCTCCGGTGGCCTCCTATCCATTTCCATTTCCTGTTCCAGCAGCACCCCTTTGTTTAACAACCCCTTTAGTACCGAGGGAGAGTAATTTCCGAAGCGTGTAACATCTTTCTTGCGAACAAGTTCCAGTTGATTCGTGGAAAGGTACTGTTTAAGGTTGCCCAAAAGCGCGTGTTGTTTTTTTGCCCTCCCTATCAGCATTGCGACAGTGGCAGCATCAAGAGCTTCGTTTAGTTGAAGATAAGTTTCCGTGCGGGGAGCTGTTTTTTGCTTCTGCCCATCCGGTTTCATTGAAGGGGGAAGCGCGGCCTTAAAAACGTCCCCCAAAGGCGATAAATAGTAAAAAGAGATCCACTCCCACAACTCCAGTTGCTGTTCGCACACCACAGGGTGCGAATCGAGGGAAGAGTGAATCTCTTTAACTTCAAAATGCGCGGGTTTATCTTGATGCAAACGCCGAACAATTCCCGTGTAATACTTCCTACTTCCGAATGGGACAATTACCCTATGGCCCGGCCCCATTTTCTGCTGCATCTCTTCCGGAACGGAGTAAGTGAACAGTTCCGAGAACGGGAGCGGCAAGATTACATCAACAAACATAGTCAGCTATACATCAACCCTTGTTACGTTAAAAATAGATGGCTGCCGTAATATTCCAACTGTCTGTTTTTCCATTTAAAGGATCCTCCCAGTTAGGGGTGTCTGCCGCGTAATTATCGGTCAGCTGCACGCGATAGTTCACGCCCACCTGTATCATGTTCAAGATCTCCAGTCCCGCGCCGATATTTGCTCCTGCCTGGAACGATTTGGCTTTAATATTATCTCCAATCTCCTGAATGGTTTCTCCTTCCGAGATCAGGTATCCCGCGTAGGGTCCCGCGGCTGCAAACAGCTTCAGTGGGAGTCCACCCAGTCCAAGTTTTACTTTCGCGTTAAGCGGCAAGTTCAGGTAACGGTTAGAAACGTCCTCTTCCGGGCCGTCTGTTTCACCGGTGAGGTTAGCGACTGTCATTCGGTTATCATTATAGAGCAAAGAGGCTTCTATTCCAAAGTCCACCACGGCGAACGGAAACAGCGCTTCAATGGAAGGGCCGATGCTGTAGGAAGTCATATTATCCACCTGCAACGCTTCGGTGTTGAAACTCGGATTATTTAATCCAACTTCTGCTCTCACCCCGAATTTAACCTGTGAGAAAAGTGGGGCACTCGATAGGGCGAAGATCAGCAGGATCATGCTACCCCGGACTAATTTTTCTGTCTTCATTTTCATCTGTTTAGGTAAAAAATGGTTTAATTGTACACGTTATTCAGTATATATTATGTTATATACTACCCTTTAAACAAAATAAACTAGGAATTGGTTGTTAAATATTTGTAAGAGGGGGTAAACTGTTCCAATAGGCGAAAAAAGCGTTCCTCCCTGTTTCGAGAGAGTGAACGCTTTCAGTGATTATGTAAAAGAGACGTTTAATCCTTGAACTTGGCCTTAATAAACTCGCGGTTGAGGCGAGCGATGTTGCTGATGGAGATGTTCTTGGGACACTCCACCTCGCACGCGCCGGTGTTGGTGCAGTTTCCGAATCCCAGTTCGTCCATCCTGGCCACCATCGATTTTGCTCTTCGCGTGGCCTCCACTTTCCCTTGTGGTAGGAGCGCGAGCTGACTCACCTTCGCGGACACGAATAGCATCGCCGAGCCGTTCTTGCAAGCCGCCACACAGGCACCGCAGCCGATACAGGCTGCCGCGTCCATTGCCATCTCGGCGTCGTCGCGCGGGATCGGAATCGCGTTGGCATCCGGTATCCCGCCGGTATTGACCGACACGTATCCACCGGCCTGAATAATCTTGTCGAACGCGGTACGGTCCACCACCAAGTCCTTGATAATCGGGAACCCGGCCGAGCGCCACGGTTCTATGGTGATGGTGTCGCCCTCGTTAAAGCTACGCATATGCAATTGGCAGGTCGTGATCTCCCGGTCCGGCCC
>JAAYTC010000057.1 GCA_012518155.1 Bacteroidales bacterium
AAGGGCATGAATTTGGACTTCAAGCCATTTGGTGACACCTTTGCATCCTAGATCAACTCCCCGGGAACATGATACAGTTCCCGAATGATCCATTGATTTCAAGTTTCAATCAAACGTAAGTTCATTCTATACTATAAATAGCTACATTTGCATTAGACGCGATAAACTATAAAATCACATGATCATGCCAAAAAGGAAAAAAAATAGAAGAGTAATGAAACCGCCATTGATGGACGGGTATAAACCGTTTGGGATACCTCGGAGAGAATTGGAGACCGTGGTGCTCCAATTCGAAGAATTGGAAGCTATCCGATTAGCCGAT
This sequence comes from Bacteroidales bacterium, assembly GCA_012518155.1. Classification (GTDB taxonomy): domain Bacteria; phylum Bacteroidota; class Bacteroidia; order Bacteroidales; family Dysgonomonadaceae; genus Proteiniphilum. The sequence continues at coordinate 323 of JAAYTC010000057.1, forward strand.
TACGAACATCTTTACCAAGAAGAAGCAGCGAAAAAAATGGGAGTTTCCAGGCCCACGTTCACGCGCTTACTGGATAGTGCCCGGACAAAACTGGCAAAAGCGTTAATGGAGGGAAGAGCGATTCTTTTTAAAGGCGGGGCATACATAACGGATGATTACTGGTATAAATGCCACAATTGCAACGAGAGGATGGTCGCGCTGAAAAGGCTGAATCAGTGCAGGACATGCGAGTCGGATGAAATTATTCAATTAAGCAGGAAGCCCGAATAGCTGCCGGATATTCATTTTACTTGCCAGCTATCCCGGGGTCACCGGGAGTTCCAGGGTGTCTTTATCAAATGATGAACATATGGTTAGAATACTTCTACGCAAGTCATTCATGGTGAAGGCATATTGTTTGCGTAGCCTGCCGACTTTTTCACCGGCCTTGCTTGCCGGGATGCCCAAGTCAGTGGCAAGCTTCTCTACCGGGATACCGTATTTGCGAGCAACAAACTGAAGAGTTTGACTTCCATTGACCTCGTGGTCTGCAAATATGCTTTCAGCTAACGCCCGCCCTTGTTTATCCGGGCTTGATGGAGAAGGAGCGTCTTCATTACGGATTCTTCCCCGAGTTGTCGCATCATACGATTCCTGCCGGAATTTCCTGTTCAGGTGCAACGATTCCCTTGTAATTACCTCCGGTTTCACAAAAAGAGGAAAGGCAATCAGGAGAAAACCGACAGTGCCAATCAACGTGGCCGATATAGCACGTAAAGTCTTATTAGGAATCATTCGTTTGAAGATTCCAACGATCATTTTCCAATGCAGAATAACGTGAAGTAATAAAAGAACGAGGAAAACAACGCTGATGATCAGATGTATGGATCCCCACTGGTGTCGAGTTAGGCCCAAAAACTCCAATTCAACATCGCTTCCATAGCGTTCGTTTCGCTGGATACCGGGAATCAGGACATATTTAATCAGGAAGCCGATTCCCGCAAGAGGCATTAAGAGCAATAGCATGATAATGTCGATACCCAGGTTTAGTTTTGATTGGTTGCACCTCTTTTGTTTCATTTTGGATGATTTTTTCGGTGATTGCTTGAAATAGACTGTCCGCGCCAAGAATGCATACTTTTCCTACTGTCGCACGAAAGTACGCGCGAACAAGATCAGGCAACAAACATAATAAACATATGTTCATATAGCAAGTTATTTTGCGGATCATCTCCTCCAAGATCTTATCCGCGAACTCGTGCACCGTGATCTTTTCCTTAAGGTGGGGAAAGATGTTATCCACCCGGCTGCGTACCGATTTCACTCCTTTTGAACCGACAGTCTCTTTCGAGGGCTCAAGTGCTTTGGAAAGCACCGTCAGGTCGGTATTGAACAACAGGCACCCGTGGTGCATCACCCGCTCGTCGGCGTACGCCTGCGCGTTCCCGCAAATCTTCTTCCCATCAATCGTATTGATGCCCATTGTTTACATGTGGATTTTCTTCCAGAGTAAATTCCACACCGCTATGGGCATCAACGTATACTACTTCTTTGCCAGCATATACGGATGGATACGGTGGAACCGCTATTCGTCCCGAGAGGAGCAACCTGCAAAGCGGAGCAGTCTCTCAAAATTTCTTCGTTTGACATGCCCGACGAAAGCCACTGAAGTATATCGGCGACCTTCTCTACCTCGACTCCATATTTGCTCGCAATAAATTGCAATGTATTTTACCCGTTAATTCCGCTCTCAATACGCCTGACCTCAGTCAACTCTCGCTTCTGTTTACCTTGCTTTCTTTTGTTTTTGGGGGATACCCCCTTTTCACTTTCCGGAACCTCGGTTTCAATATTTTTTTTTCAGCACGCTTCCTATTTATACGCATCTGTTCTTGAACGCCCTGTCTCGAATCTTTGTTCATATGCAAATGATCCCTATCGCGATTGCCTCCTTCGCCCCCAGTTGAGCCGCAAGAGTAGACCTCTTTTAAAGAGTAAATCTATCCTTTTTTTGTAAAAACGCGATCTTTTTTTGTCAATATGGGAATGTTCATGTTCCCGTTCATCCTACTTTCGTGCAGGGCAATCAACTTAAATACCAAAGAAACAGGAAACCATATGGCAAAATTTACTCTACTCTTGCACGTGCTGCTTTTTTTACTTTTCATGGGATGCGGCAAGGAGGATATACCCATTAATCAAGGAGGCAATGGGAATGGTGATAAAAACGAGAAACCGTCAATCACACTGGGGGTCTCACCTGCCTCGCTCCACTTTGACGCGGAAGGCGGTAGCCAAGATCTCACGGTAACAACCAACGCGAAAAGTTGGACTATTTCTTCCGACCAACCTTGGTGTCAAGTAAAAAAGGGGGAAACAACCATCACCGTCACGGCTATTGAAAACAACGCGTTCGTCCCCCCCGAAAAAGCAACGTTGCGGGTGACCGCGGAGGGTACCGACAAGCAAATTATCATCGAGGTTACCCAAGACGCCGCGAAAGTACCGGAAGAAGATTACATCGCGTTAGCAACAAACAGGGCGATATTTCATGACAACGGGGGCTACCAAGGAATAGGTGTCACCACCAACGTGGCCGGTTGGCACTGCAGCAGCGATCAACCCTGGTGTATGGTAAGCAAAGCATCCGATGAAGGGGTTTCTATCAGCATCGAAGAGCATTGGCCCGGCACTGCGCCCCGAAAGGCAACCGTTCTCTTCTACCTGAAGAAAGAGGAGCCGCTGGCCACTCTTACCGTCTACCAAGACCCTCCCCCGGAACTTCAGCTATTCTCATCACAGGGTAATACCAATATCCGGCTCCCCTCTTACGGTGGATCCATTACCATTACCGTGCTCACCAACGTCACCGAGTTTACCCTCGGGTACGTGGGGAGTTGGTTAACGGTGGAAAAGATCAACGATACGCAGTTCACCATCTCCTCTACTCCCAACAATGGAAGCACGATGCGGCCCGGTCAAGAGGTCACCGTCTACGCCAGTCGCATTACCAACAAGCTCTATATCTTTGAAGAAGAGGAGGAGGCCTCCTCGAAGAATGACGACCATCAATACAGCGATCCTACCGGATGGGATTAGCACAAAAAAACAGCATCATGAATAGAAAAACAGTACACCGACACTTTGGCAAATTCTCCATCGCCGCCCTCCTCCTGCTCCTGATCGCGGGATGTACTCCCGAGGAAACAGCGGTTCAAGAAAGCAACAACGACGATAAGATACTACATGCTATCATCTGGCAAGAGGAGATGCAATCCCGTTCCGTGGTCACCGATATTCCCGGCATTAAAGCCGAAGTGAGGTGGGAAGCGGGTGACAAAATTGGCGTGTTTGGCACAGAAAAGGGAAAGAACCTGCTCTTCACGATCGGGACCGAAGATATCCTGGAAAATGGAAAAAAGGGGAGGTTCAGGACAACCGGCGATATGCCATCGGGCGATGTTACCGCTTACTACCCCTACCAAAAAGAAGCCACTCTCAGCACCGGGGGAGGCCTAAGCCTCACCTTCCCAGCAACTCAGCCCTATCACTTGGTAGAGAGAGTATCGCAACCCTATGCTCCCGCTAACTTCATGGCCGGAAAGGGTTCCTCCTCCGGCTTCGGTTTTCGCAATCTCTTCGCCCTATTGAAAATGGGGTACAGCGGTAGTGAAGGAGATAAGGTAGAGAAGATTGTCTTCCGCGATCTCTCCGGAAAGCCAGTAAGCGGCACCTTCACGGTGATATGGAACGAAACAGTCCCACGCGTTCAGTTTCCCGAAAGCGGTACAGGGAATGCTCTCACCCTTAGTGTGGAATGCGGCGAGGGGGTGGAGCTGGACGGCAACACACTCCACCACTTCTATCTCTTTATACCGCCCCGTGATTACGAGAAAGGGTTTGAGGTAAAACTCGTGATGGCCGGGGGCAAGGAGGTGATAAAAACCATCGGCTCCGTGTCAGGAAAAAAGATCGAGCGAAGCAAGGTGTACCCTGTAGGCGAAACGATGGTCACGCCAGACGGCGTTGAATATGAACTTCGAGCGGATGTCACCCTGATGGGGCAGAAGAGAATGGATTACATTGTTGATGCCCGGTTGAATACTTACGAGAGGAGGATTGGAGAGGCAAAATTTGAAACACACACGCTCTTCATGACCGTCGAAAAAGCGTTCGCTCCGATGGAAGGAGAGATACTGTTGTTTGACTCCCCCTCGGAGCTTTTCCCGGAGGGTTACCTCGGGAGAATCGTCTCCACCAGCAACCCTGACAATGATTACATCACGGTAGTAGCCGAACCGGTAACCGATATTGGCGAGGTATTCGAACAGCTCACCATGGGGGATCCTATCTGGAACGAGGATGGCTCTTTCAACGAAGAGGGAGGGGTGGAAGTGGATCTCTCTTCCTACCTGAGCCGGGTAGAAACGGCGGATGGAGAGAACGTCGCTTTCACCAGAAGCGGCGAGTCAGTCGAACTGATCCTGCCGAGCACCCGGGCCAGCGTGAGAAAGAACTACAACTATTCAACCGGGAATATCAATTTCACCCTCGAGCCAAGTGATAACAGCACCTTGGATGTGACAGCCAGTATGCATCTCGGCATGAAAATGCTTGTAGGCGTTTTCGACAGCAAATTACACTATTTCCATGTCAACATTTCTCCCGACATCCGCCTTTCGGCCGACCTCACCCTCGATCTGGAAGGGAACCTGGTGGATAAACAGTTTCACCTGCTTACCGCCTACTTTACTCCTATCCCCATCCCGCCACTCACCGTTGTGCCGGTAATCCATTTTTACGGCGTGGCGGGGTTGGGGGGATCCATGGAGATCGTCGCCGGGATGAGTTACGCCACCTCCATGAACTTGGGCTTCTCGTACCAACGATCAGAGGGTTTTACCACCCGTTGCCAAACCACCCAATCCAAGTTCAACGAAAACGGCCTCTCGTTTCCCGATATCGATGTCACCTCCTCCTTCCATGCTACCGCGGGCATGCGAGTAGACGCGGGTGTAAAAGTTTGGGGGGTGATGCAGGCACTCTGCAGTGCCGATGCCCGGATGAAGATAGGTTCCATCTGGAGTAGTTATGAACTGACCCGTAAAATGGCATTGAACACCGAAACAACCATCAAGGGGACACTCACCACGTTAGGAGGTATCTTCAATCACGAAAGCGATGAGCTTAGCCTTGAGACCGATCCTATCTGGGAACGCTACTTTACCCCTCGATGCGATATCAGCGCGAGCAACATAGAGATGTTGGATGATGGTGTTGTACCGATCTCGATCACGCTCAAGTACAAGGTTACGAGGCATATCATGGAGAGCGTGGGCATCGGTGCCATCTTGTACAGAGGGGAACCCTACGGCTACACGTCCGATGGCTCGCCCTACGGTTTCAAGAACGAGACGAGGATCATGGATATCGATTTCGGGGCAAGCTACATAGGGAAAGGACAATCGCGCAAGGAAGGCGCGCAGGTGATATTTGACGACTACGAGTTCTTCGAACACACTTTCTCCTTCGACCCCGAACCGGGTGTACGCTACGGTATCCTTCCTGCCTACTACAATCTTTCCAGCAGAATCTTTAGCAAAATGCCGATGAGCAATATGGACTATTACGGGCTGAATTATTTCACGTTCGTCCGTCCCGAAGAAGAGCAGGAGATGGAATAGGCGAATTTACCCTTTCCTGGATCAGGAGGAACCTTGTTTTCTATAGCTTGGGAGATGCAATTTCCTGTATTTCCCGGGCGAGATTCCGTGCTTTTTCACGAAGGCGCGATAAAAAGAACTACTCCCTGAAAAGCCAGAGGAGATGGCTACATCTTCCATCGAGAGAGCGGTTTGTTCGGGAGAGGAGAGCAACTGTTCAGCATGTCGAATCCGGTAATCGTTCACGTAGTCACAGAAACTCATCTTCATATGACAGTTGATCAACCGGGAAACATAGGTGCGGTTGGTACCGAGCCTCCTTGCCACATCGTTCATTCGAACATCGGGATCTTTGAATAACTGGTCAACCTCGAACAGCTCTTCAAGCTTGAGAAGAAATATGTCATACACGATCCCTGTCATGCTTTCGCTTGCAGGATCAACATTATCACTTTCATCGGCATCGGGTTTTCCAGCTTCTACATCCTGTTGTAAATCCCGTATCGTGAAGTGCTGGTTATATCCCACGTAACTGATGCCAAACAAGGCAATCGAATGCATGATGGAGGGGAAGGCGAGCAGGTAGGGATGGTCGTAAAAGTAATTTTTCCCGATCAGGTTCGAGAGTGCGGAAACAAGAGAGGCCAATACAAGGAAAAAGAGCAGATGCCTGATCTTTGTCATCTCTCGGTTCTCGGCATTGGAGTAAAACGCGTACACTTTTTTGTTGAAATCAGCAATCAGCCGAAGCCCAAAGAGCAGGGTGAAAAGCACCTGGATCCCAAACATAAATTTAAAGAGGCCAATCCTCAATTGCTGGAGCCGTATCAACGGGGAATACCCGACCCTTTGCTCCCTGTCGTGGAAAAGTACTTCATGGATGAATTGCTCGACCTCGGCCGGACTCATTAACAGATAAATAGACGCGGAGAAGAGAGAGAGCAAGAGTGCCGGCAGGAGGATCCAACTCCATCGGCATTGAATCCTCGTATCCACGGTGAGAAGCCGAATATAGTAGAAGTAAAGCGGGTATGACGCGAGAGAGGTGAAAACCCACACGCTATCCAGTACTTGGTAAAGCTCGTAATTATGGTTAAAGTAACACCAATGCGCGATATAGTTCACGAAAGCAACTCCCAGGAATAGCATCAGGAATTGTTGGGTCGCATTGTTCTTCTTGCTTCTCAAGAAAAAAAGAAGCAACCAAAAGAGAATAACGAAGACGGGCATCACGGTAAAAATAGAGTATATCATCATCTATGCCTTGAGTCAATGCCAACCGGCCCATATTAATTTTGATCAAAAATAATGATTATTTCATTAATTAGCAAATATTAGGTTACCTATCGGCATGGATTGTGATTTTTAGTTGCATCAGCTCCTTTAACCCGCGATGACTTCGGTGAGTTCTTCCACAGTAAAGCCGGTAAAGTAGTGACGGACATCGATCGCCGTGAGTGCATTTTTCACCTCTTCGGGGGTGTACTTAACCCCTTTTAGCCGGGTTTCCACTTCGGCGAGGTCGCCGTTACGGCCAAAGAACGTGCCGAAGAAGCGAATCCGGTCGATTTTGCCGTGTTTGAGGTCAAGGAAAACCTCAATCTTACCGGCCGGGTAACGGCTCTCCCGTACCACCTCCGCCGGGGGGTTGCTGCCATAGTTCCAGTCCCAGTTGCCGAACTTATCGCGGCGGGACTGCTCGATCTCACGCGACTCGGCTTCGCTGAATTCGTACGGTCTCATTTCTGGAAAACGACTGATCATCTCCTCCAAGATCTTATCCGCGAACTCGCACACCGTGATCCCCTCTTTGAGGTGCGGAAGGATATTATCCACCCGGCTGCGTACCGATTTCACTCCTTTTGAACCGACAGTCTCTTTCGAGGGCTCCAACGCCTTGGAGAGCACGGTCAGGTCGGTATTGAACAAGAGGCACCCGTGATGCATTACCCGTTCGTCGGCGTACGCCTGGGCGTTGCCACAGATTTTCTTCCCGTCGATCGTGATATCGTTCCTGCCCGAGAACTCCGCTTTCACGCCTAACCCCGCGAGAGCCTCGATCACCGGTTGCGAGAAGGTCTCGAAATCGAAGTCGCTCCTCCCCTCCTCCTCGTTCGAGATAATCGTGTAATTGAGGTTATCCAGGTCATGGTATACGGCTCCCCCGCCAGTGATCCGCCGCACCACATGTATTCCTTGCTCTTTCACGAAGCGCTCGTTAATCTCCGCGAGCGTGTTCTGGTATTTACCCACGATGATGGCCGGCTCGTTGATCCAGAGGATAAAGATCTTATCAAACTGCTTCAACCGCTTGAAGCAGTACTCCTCCAGCGCGATGTTGTAGGCGGGGTCGGTGCTTTTATTTACAATGTATATCATAGGGTACTAATGACGTCGCGGGTCCCGATACTCTTTCCCCGGAACCCGCGACAATAATATTTTTAAAACCTCCTGTATTACAGCTAAATATAAGACATATCGCTATCTTCGTGGGGTACCCGTTCGATGCAATAGGCGCAATCTGATAAGCCTCTTTGACTATGCCCCGATAGTCGAGATATTGTTCTCGTGAACATAGTTAGTTCTTATCAGATAGCCTATAAATCTTTTGCGTTAAACCAAATAAACAGAGCCAAGCTTGCTTGAGCTATGTCATGGCGAGGAAAAGTCTAACTTTAGTGAATCGATGACGGGTCACGAAATAGTGTCAGTCGAGATATTTAGCTGTAAGCATTCCTCCATCACTTTTTCTTCTTGGGGATGTGGACCGCTTCTCCCAGCACGTCGGCAAACGCCTCGAAGATAGCCTCGGAGTAGGTTGGGTGCCCGTAGATGGTTTTCACCACCTCGTCCACGGTAATCTCCATCTCCATGATCAGCGACGCCTGGGTAATCAACTCGGCCGCCGTTGGCCCGATGATATGCACCCCGAGCACCTCGCCGTAACGGTTATCGGCTATCACCTTCACGAATCCGACGGACTCGCTCGATGCCAGCGCCCGCCCGTTGGCCGAGAAGTTAAAACGCCCAATCCGGATATCGTCGTACTTCTCGCGTGCCTGCTCCTCGGTAAGGCCAACCATGGCTACTTCGGGGAGGGTATACACCACGGAAGGCGCGGAAAGCAGCTTCACGGAGCGTTGGTTTCCTTTCACCGCGTTTTCGGCGGCCACCTCGCCCATGCGGAAGGCCACGTGCGCGAGCATCTTGATGCCGTTCACGTCACCCGGGGCGTAAATCCCTTTCACGCTGGTCTCCATGTATTTGTCGACCTTTATTCTTCCTTTCTCGGTCTCGAGCTTCACCTCGCCCACTCCCTCTACATCGGGGACACGTCCGATCGCCATCAAGGCGCGGTCGGCGATAATCGACTCTTTGCCGTCTATTTTTATCTCCAGCTTGTCGCCTTTATCCACGATCTCGGTGATACGAGCAGAAGTAATCACTTCCATCCCCTTCTTCTTGATATCGCGGGTAAGCTCTTCCGACACCTCGTGATCGAGGTTCGCCACGATGCGATCCATCATCTCGATGATGGTCACTTTAGAGCCCAAGCCTGCAAACGACTGTCCCATCTCGGTACCAATTACCCCACCGCCAATCACGGCCAATGTTTCGGGCACCTCTTTGATCTCTAACAGGTCGTCGCTGGTAAGCACCTTATCGTTTTCGATCCCGGGGATATTCACCTTGGCCACTTTCGAACCGCCGGCCAAAATAATCTTATCGGCTTTGATAATCTGGGTATCGTTGACCACCACGTCTTTGTTCTTGTTGATCTTCCCAACGCCCTTGAATATCTCCACGCCGTTGCTCTTGAGAAGCCCCTCCACGCCGCTGGTAAGCTTTCTTACCACGCCGTTCTTGAACTCCTGCACCTTCTCCATATCGACCTTGAATGCCGAGGGATCGATAATAATTCCTCTCGATGCCGCCACTTTGATATGCTCGATGATCTCCACGTTCTTCAGGTAGGTCTTGGTAGGTATACATCCCACGTTGAGGCAGGTTCCCCCGAAGACACCCTTCTCCACGATCGCCACTTTCGCCCCCAGTTGAGCCGCTTTGATGGCCGCCACGTAACCCGCGGGTCCACCGCCGATCACTGCCACGTGGTAGTTATCCTCGAGTCGGATCATTCGTTTATCCTCCTCGCTCTCTTCGGCACCGGTATCTTCAAACTCTTCCGGCATCAAGGTATCCACCGATTCGTTTTCATCGCCGATATAGCCGATTACCTCGGTCACCGGCACGGTCTCGCCGTCTTGGTGAACGATCTTGAGCAGGATACCCGTCGCTTCCGCTTCGATCTCCATGCTGGTTTTATCGGTCATGATCTCGAGGATGATCTCCCCTTCGGTGACGGGATCGCCCTCCTTCTTCAACCATTTCACAATTTGCCCTTCGGTCATGTCGATACCTGCTTTGGGCATGATTACTTCAAAAGCCATATACTAATTTTATTTCAGGTAGGGTGTCAAGTTGGCACCTCGTTGTTTTGTTATATTAATAAAGTGATCGGATCCTCCATCACCGCCTTCAGGTCGGTCATGAATTTAGCCGCCGCCAGCCC
>JAAYTC010000058.1 GCA_012518155.1 Bacteroidales bacterium
CAACGGCTCCCGATATGATTTCATTTGCCGGTGGCATGCCGGGGAACGAACTGTTCCCGATTGAAACCATCGACCGGATTTACCACTCGCTCACGCTCAAAGAGAAGCAGGTGGCGCTCCAATATGGGCCCACCACGGGCTTGCCCTCGCTCTTGGAGTCGCTCTCGGAGTACTTGAAAGGGAAAGGGTTGCCGGTAGAGAAAAACCGATTGATCATCACCACGGGAGCACTACAAGCTATTCATATACTGGCTAAGGTATTTATTGACCCGGGCGACCCTGTACTGGTGGAGTCTCCCAGCTTTATCGGGGCTCTCTCCACGTTCCGTTCGTGCCAGGCAGAGCTGATCTCGGTGCCTCTCAAGGAGGATGGCATGGATACCGAACAGCTCCGGCGACAGATCGAATCGGACCGTCCCTTGCCAAAGCTGCTTTACTACACGCCCAACTTTCATAACCCCGCGGGCATCATCTACTCTAAAAGAGTGAAGCAGGAAATGGTGGAGCTGCTGAAGGGCAAAGATATCCCGGTGATCGAGGACGACGTGTACAGCGACCTCTACTTTCACGAGGAGGACCTCCCGGAGATGGAGTTGCTGAAAGCGACCGACCCCGAGGGGGTGGACGTATGCTATACCGGTTCGTTCTCCAAGATCCTTGGCCCGGGGCTACGGTTAGGCTGGATGTTGGTGCCGGAAGAGATCTACAAGCGGTGCGAACTGGTAAAACAGTCGATCGATGCCTGCTCCCCCAGCCTATCGCAAGTGATCGCGGACAAGTTTCTACGAAACGGGGATATACACCACTACACGGCCGCGATGCGTATCGAGTACAAGAAACGGGGCGAGGCGATGATCGAGGCACTGGAAGCCACGTTGCCCTCCCACGTTACATTCGAGAAACCGCGGGGAGGGTTCTACACCTGGCTGCAGCTACCGGAAGGATGCGACGCCACGGAGGTGCTAAAAGCGGCCATCGACCAAGGCACGGTGTTCGTGACGGGGAAGACGTTCGACCCTCACGGGGTAAGGAACGATTTCATGCGGGTATCGTTCTGCAATACCGACGCTGAAACCATTCAACGAGGCATCCCCCTGGTGGCCGAGGCCATAAAAAAAGTGCAGGGAGGTTAACCCTGCACTTTTTAACGAGTAATCAATTGCTTTTTCTTTTATCCGCCCAAGAAAGATATCAAGATCCCGGCGGCTACCGCTGATCCAATCACCCCCGAGACGTTACTCGACATGCAGTACTGCAGGATGTGATTCGATTTATCGTATTTCAACGCCATTTCGTTGGCTACACGCGATGCCATCGGCACGGCACTCAAACCGGTTGCCCCCACTAGCGGGTTGATTTTCTTTTTCGAGAACCTGTTATACACTTTTGCTCCCAAGATACCTCCGGTCACCGACAGGGCAAAAGCGAGGAAACCTCCCACGATAATTCCCAAGGTCTGCGGGTTCAAGAACACCTCGGCCGTCATGGTAGCACCCACGGTGAGCCCCAAGAAGATGGTGGCAGTGTTCATGAGCGGGCCCGACGCGGCTTCGGCAAGGCGGCTGGTGTTGGTACCAATCTCTTTCACCAGGTTACCGAACAGCAGCATACCCAACAACGGTGCCGCGGAGGGCACGATTACCGATACTGATAGACCAAGAACGATCGGGAAAACAATTTTCACTGTCTTCAGGTGCTTGATCTCGTGTTTGGGAGGATACTGCTTATCCATTTTCCTCATATGAATCTTGAACTCATCTTCGGTCATCAACAACTTGGCCACTGCCGGGATAATCACCGGCACCAATGCCATGTAGGAATACGCGGCAATAGCGATGGGGCCCAGCAAGTGAGGTGCCAGCTTAATAGTGGTGTAGATGGCCGTAGGCCCGTCGGCTCCACCAATAATCCCAAGCGAAGCCGCTTCAGGCAGGGTAAAACCTATCAATACCGCGGCAATCAGCACCGTGAAGATACCTATCTGGGCCGCTCCCCCGAAAAAGGCAAGGCGCAGGTTTCGAAGCATGGGGCCGAAGTCGGTCAATGCCCCCACTCCCATGAAGATAATGGGAGGCAATAACCCCGTCTTAATTAACGCGAAGTAGAGAAAATTCATGATGCCGTGCTGTTCGGCAATATCCATCAGGTTCATGTAGCTGCCGTCGGGGTTCATCACCAACGAAGTGTCCACGATGCCCATCCCGGCACCGGGAAGGTTGGCCAACAAGACCCCGAAACCGATGGGAACAAGCAGCAACGGTTCATACTCCTTAAAAATTCCAAGATACAATAAAACTAAAGCGATAACCCACATCAGGACGGTATCCCATCCTGTCATGGCAAAGCCGGTCATTTCCGGTAGACTGGAAAAAATTTCACCCATTCTTATGCCATTTTAATAAGTACGTCGTCTTCATCCACCGGATCACCGTTCGCGAAACAGATCTCGGTCACCTTGCCACTCTCTTCCGCGGCAACAGCATTGTAGGTTTTCATCGATTCGATATAGCCGATGATATCGCCTTCATTCACGCGGTCGCCCACCTTGACGGCTTTTTCCGACGAATCTTTGGTGAGGAAGAATTTACCCTCCAAGGGTGAAATCACCTCTTTGGTCGCACCATTGGAGCTGCTTGCCGCAACGGGAGCCGCTTGAGGAGCCGGAGCAGCAGGAGTTGCTTGAGAAACGGGCGCCTGTACAGGCTGATGCGTGTCATTCCCTGATTCGGGATAGGAAACATTCACCACGTACTGTTCATTGTCGACGTTAATTACCATCGTACGAGGTTGGAAGTCGGTGTTTCCAGCCGGCGTTTTCTCCGCGGTTGCGGTAGATGCCTCTTTCTTGGCACGCTTCTTCTCGAGATCAGCCTCGAACGCGCGCTTCGCTTCGCCCGACTTGTAAGCCCTGTACTGTTCCGGGTGCATGGCCAGTTCGAACAACTCCTCGTCGTCCTGTCCAAACTCCCAGTTATTCTTTTTCATCTCCTCACGGTACTGATCCAACTGGTCGGGGTACAGGTCCTGCGGGTTACCGGTATAGAACTCTCTACCCTGCTTCTTGGCCATCTCCACGAGCTCGGGAGCCAGTTCACCAGCAAGTTTACCCGATTTACCGAGCATCATATCCCATATATTATCGGCGATCATGCTCCAACGTTCTCTTCCCTTCTCTAATTGCAACACGTTCATCAAGGCCA
>JAAYTC010000059.1 GCA_012518155.1 Bacteroidales bacterium
AACGCGTCGCTCTCGGCGATCATCGCGGCCACCTCCCCGATAAATCCACCCGTTTTGTGGGCATCATTCACCAGCAATACTTTCCCTGTTTTCTTTACCGAGTTGAGTACTGCATCCTTATCGAGAGGGGCCAATGTACGTAGGTCGACTACCTCCACGCTCACCCCTTCAGCTTCGTGTACTTCTTCCGCGGCTTGGATTACCCGCTCCAGCATACGACCGTAGGTGATAACCGAGACATCTTTTCCTTCCCTTTTGATATCGGCCTTACCGATGGGGATCACGAATTCGGGGTCGGTCGGCACCTCGCCTCTCATATTATATTGTGCCTTGTACTCAAGAAAGATAATCGGGTTGTTATCGCGTATGGCTGCTTTCAGGAGCCCTTTTACATCGGCCGGGGTACCCGGTGCAATAACCTTTAACCCGGGGATATGCGTAAACCATGCTTCGAGCGATTGCGAGTGCTGCGCGGCAGACCCGACGCCCCCGCCGGCGGCGGCACGGAATACAACGGGAATTTGTCCTTTCCCACCAAACATGTATCGTGTTTTAGCGGCTTGGTTCACGATATTATCCATCATGTACACGATGAAGTCCATAAACGCCACATCCACGATGGGACGCATCCCGGTCATCGCGGCACCGATCGCGGCACCCGATATAGCGTTTTCAGAAATGGGAGTATCGCGAATTCTCTCTTTTCCAAACTCCTCGAGCATCCCGACGGATGTACCGAAGTCGCCTCCGAAGACACCCACGTCTTCACCCATCAAAAACACGTTCTCATCGCGGCGCATCTCCTCGGACATGGCCATGTTGATGGCATCGCGAACGGACATTAATTTTGTTTCTTTTTCCATTTATAGTTCAACTGTTGTTATTCTTTGATCAATGAAGGAGCCCCCTTCAGGGTCTCCTTATGATAATTGTTAAGGTAATTGCACCTTGCCCTACCTTAGTCCGCGAAAATATCTTCGAAGGCCGACTCCAAGGTTGGCTCGGGACTGCTTAGCGCGAATTTCACCGACTCTTCCACGTCCGCGTTCGAGGCATCTTCTAATGCAACTATCTCTTCTTCGCTGGCAATCTTGTTTTCCAGTAGATGATTTTTAAAACGGACAATCGGATCTTTCTTTTTCCACTCGTCCACCTCTTCCTTCGTACGATATTTACCCGGATCGGAGGTTGAGTGACCCAACCAACGGTACGTGATCGATTCAACCAATACGGGGCCGTTGCCTGCACGCACGTATTCTACCAACTCTTCAAACTTCTCGTACACGGCCAGCAGGTCGTTTCCATCTTCGATGAAGTGCCCGGGTATGCCGTAAGATGAAGCACGCAAGTAGTTATAGTCGATGTTGATCACATCTTTAATAGGGGTACTAATCCCGTACAAATTATTGATCGAGTAAAAGATCACCGGCAGCTTCCAGATCGAAGCCATGTTCAGTGTTTCGTGAAACGTGCCCTCGTTACAAGCACCGTCACCGAAGCAGCACATAACAATTTTGCCGGTATTTTTCATCTTCTGGGTAAGAGCCGCGCCAATGGCCATACCCATGCCGCCACCGACGATGCCGTTCGCGCCCAAGTTACCCCCGTCAAGGTCGGCAATATGCATGGAGCCTCCTTTACCTTTGCAGGTACCGGTTGCTTTGCCCATTATTTCGGCCATCATACCGTTGAGGTCGATCCCCAACGCGATGCTCTGCCCGTGTCCCCGGTGATTAGATGTAATAAGGTCAAATCCTTTTTCAATCGCGGCAATCGCTCCCACGTTGGCGGCCTCTTCACCCACCGAAAAGTGGGTCATTCCCGGAACCACACCACGCTTCACGAGTCGATTCACCTTGTTATCGAAATTGCGGATATCCAGCATCATCCGATGCATCTCCAACATTTTTTCTTTTGTTAATCGCGTCTCTTTTTTTGATTTAGTTTTCGCCATAGCAGCTTCCTTTATACATATATTTTTGTGGATATTTAAATACTTAGAATGATTACATAACAACAGTTCTTACCCTCTATTGTTTGAATAAGAAGCATTTTTATATTTTATTAAATGTTTGTCTCACCTTGCATAAACACCCGTTTTTAAGCGGTTATAAAGCAAATGGAAAGCAAAATAGAAATTATTTACGACTTTTTTATCGTAAATTGAAAATATCCTATATCTTTGTCTTTCGATCTATTTTTTCAGGGCGCGGCCCGACCAGTGGTTTCCGACCGCTTAAAGGTGCGTTGGCCTATATAAAACGAAGAGCGATACGAATGTTTTCAAAAGCATGTGAATACGGGATTAAAGCGGTTCTTTACATCGCCACTCAGTCGCTTCGCGATGTTCGGGTGAAGATGGGAGATATCGTGGAGAACATTGGTTCTCCCGAGGCGTTTACCGGCAAGATATTGAGTTTCCTAACGAAAAACGGCATCGTGGATTCCTACACCGGACCCAACGGCGGGTTCGAGATGAAAAGAGAAAAACTTCACGTGATCTCTATTGCCGATATCGTGAAGGCAATCGACGGAGATTCATTTTTTAATGGCTGCGTGTTGGGATTGGCCAGCTGTGACGAAGAGCATCCCTGTCCCATGCACCATGCAGTTGTAAACATACGGTTAAATATGCGCGCTACTCTCCGGGAAACCACGGTGTATGAATTGGCGACGGGCCTGAAAAATAAAGAATCGATGCTGATACGGTAAAGTAGCACCGAACTAACGCACTGTTTTGACGAAGATAGGCCGCCTGATTTTTTTTGATCCTATTTCAGACATTTTTATCTGAAATACTCGATCCAACTCGAGCCGCCCACACCAACATGATCGCCAACAGTGTTTTAAATGACGATAAAGGGAGTTTGATTTCATTGAACAGTAACAATTAGTAATAAAAAATCATGCAAACCAAAGACATTCATTTTCATCTACTCGCTTTTCCTTCCGTTTTTCTATGGATTGGATTTGTAGGAGCCATTAGCTTCATGGAGGCGTGGTTAAAGTTCCGGGCACCGGGGGTAACACTTCCATTGGGGCTGGGTATCGGCAGCCTCGTGTTTGGTGCTTTGAATAAGGTAGAGTGGGTGCTCGCTATACTCATGGCCGTGGATCTCTTTATGCTCAACAGGAGCGGAATCGACACGCCTCGGCTCTTTTACTTGATCGCGTTGGGCATCCTCATCTTGCAGACTCTCTGGCTGTTGCCCGCGCTTGACGCTCGCATCCCTCTTTATCAGCAGGGAATGGACGTGCCTTCATCGCCCCTTCACTTTTATTACGTGGGGACCGAAATCATTAAAGTCGTTTGCCTGTTCGTGACGGGAATTCATTTCATAAAATCAATCCGAATGCTCATATCACAAGTTTATACCTAAAATTTTTTCAGCTATGTCACAAAAAAAGTTATGGATTGCATTTAGCCTGGTCGTGGGCCTGTCGTTTGGCGTGCTCCTCTATTACGGCGCGCAGATTTACCAACAAGCCCCTCCCGTTCCGGAGCAGGTGGTAGATGAAAATGGCACCCCGCTCTTCACGGGAAATGACATCAAGGATGGCCAGAATGTTTGGCAAAGTATCGGGGGACAAGAGATTGGAAGCATTTGGGGCCACGGCGCGTACGTGGCACCCGACTGGACGGCCGACTACCTCCACCGGGAGGCTCAGTATCTCTTAACCAAATGGTCGGGAGAAGAGTACAGCCGCCCGTTTGATGAGTTATCGAACCCCGAGAAAATGTTCCTCGAGAGCCGCCTCCAAGAGTTTCTTCGGACAAACACGTACGACGAGGCGACCGGCACGCTCGTCATCCACAGTGAGCGCTACGAAGCTTTTGAACACAACAAGCGCCACTACACCGGCATCTTCATGGAGGACCCTGAACTCGATGAGTTGCGCGCCGCGTATGCCATCGCGAAAAACACCATTAAGTCGCAAGACCGGATGGACAAGATGGCTACCTTTTTCTTCTGGGCATCTTGGGCATGCGTTACCGAACGCCCGGGCTCGGATGTAACCTATACCCACAACTGGCCGCCCGACGAGCAGATCGGCAACGTGGCCACGAGCGACCTGGTACTGTGGACCGGCTTCAGCATCATCATGCTGCTGGTCGGAATCGGGATCATGATCTTCGTGCAGGCACGTACCCGCGAGGAGGAGACGCTCCGCCCGATGGAGGATCCGTTGATGAACCAGACCATTACTCCCTCCATGTGGGCCGTGAAAAAATATTTCTGGGTAGTAAACCTACTCATCCTCGCGCAGGTGCTATTGGGCGTGATCACCGCGCACTATGGCGTGGAGGGCGACGGCTTTTACGGGATCGACATCGCGAAGTTCATCCCCTACTCCATCACCCGCACGTGGCATATTCAACTGGCTATCTTCTGGATCGCCACCTCATGGCTGGCCACGGGCCTCTATATCGCGCCTTCATTGAGTGGACGAGACCCTAAATTCCAGAAATCGGGGGTGAACGTGCTGTTTGTCGCCCTACTTATCGTTGTGGCCGGATCAATGATCGGACAATGGTTTGGCGTGATGCAACGCTTGGACTTAGTGAACAATTTCTGGTTTGGGCACCAAGGATACGAGTACGTCGACTTGGGACGCTTCTGGCAAATACTCCTGGTGGTAGGCCTCTTCCTATGGTTATGGTTGATGATGCGTCCCATCGTGCCCATTATCAGAAAGGGAACTTCCGAACGGGGAATGCTGATTCTCTTCTTGCTCTCCTGTGCTGCCATCGCGCTTTTTTACGGCGCGGGGCTGATGTGGGGCAGGACCACCAACTTGGCCATCGCCGAATACTGGCGCTGGTGGGTAGTGCACCTCTGGGTGGAAGGATTCTTTGAGGTGTTCGCCACGGTAGTAGCCGCGTTCCTTTTCACCCGCATGGGGCTATTGGGCGTTAAGTCGGCCACCAACAACGTGCTGTTTGCCACCATTATTTTCTTATCGGGCGGTATCTTGGGCACGTTCCACCACCTCTACTTCACGGGTACACCCACCGGGGTAATGGCCGTGGGTGCCACCTTTAGCGCGTTGGAAGTAGTACCATTGGTACTGATCGGCTTCGAGGCTTACCACAACTACCGCATGAGCAAGGCAACCGAGTGGCTCAAAGATTACAAGTGGCCCATCTATTTTTTACTGTCGGTGGCCTTCTGGAACTTCTTGGGAGCCGGGATATTCGGGTTTATCATCAACCCGCCCATCGCCCTCTTCTACATGCAAGGATTGAACACCACGCCGCTACATGGCCACGCCGCTCTCTTTGGGGTATATGGCATGCTGGGTATCGGGCTGATCTTATTCGTGTTGCGTAGCATGTACCGCAAAGTGAAATGGAACGACAAACTGATCTCCTTTACCTTCTGGTCCCTCAATATCGGCTTGCTGCTCATGCTCTTCTTGAGCCTGTTGCCCGTGGGCCTGATGCAGACCGTGGCCAGCGTGAAGGAGGGGATGTGGTACGCCCGTTCCGCCGAGTTCATGCAACACCCCGTGGTAAACGTCTTCAAATGGCTGCGTACGGTGGGAGACACCATCTTCGCGATTGGTACGCTTACCCTCTTCTGGTTCGTGTACAAGCTGACAATAAAAAAGAAACGTAAATAAAAACAACCTACTATAACGCGCAAACTTAATTTTACTAACATCAGAATAATCCCGGGCGGCTAAAAAACAGCGGCCGAAAAAAAGGGACTATTCCTTAAAACAAAAAGTGATTATGAATATCAACAATCAACGTATCGTCGGAGAAATAGTGGCAGAAAACTACAAAACCGCGGCGATATTTAAACGATACAGGATCGACTTCTGCTGTAACGGCAACCGCACCATCGCCGACGCGACTAAAAGCAAGGAGATCGACGAAGAAAAACTTCTGTCCGAATTAAACGAGGTGATGGCAGAAAAGGTGCAAGGGGAGATCGATTTTAAAGCGTTTCCTATCGACCTGCTGGCCGATTACGTGGAAAAAACGCATCACCGCTACATAGAGCAGCGCATTCCCGAGATCACTCCCTTCCTGAGCAAGGTGGCTCGCGTGCACGGGGCAAACCACCCCGAGTTGCTTGAAGTGGAGCAGCTCTTCACGGAGACGGCGCAAGATTTGGCGGCGCACGTGAAGAAGGAAGAACTGATGCTCTTCCCCTATATCCGTCAAATGGTGAAATCGAACATGGGCGACAAAAAGCGCCCGAAGACAGCCCTTGGCTCGGCTACCGAATACATCGTGCAGATGGAAGAGGAGCACGATGCCGAAGGGGAACGGTTCCGCCGAATTTCGGAGCTGACCGACAACTACACCCCGCCGGCCGACGCGTGCCGTACCTACATGGTTACGTTCGATATGCTGAGGGAGTTCGAAGAGGACCTGCACCGCCATATACATATAGAGAACAATATCTTGTTCCCTAAATCGATGGAAATGGAGCGGGAGCTCGTAGAATAGCACCCGGTGAAAATAGATTGGAAGGCTGTCTCAGGGATTTTCTGAGGCAGCCTTTATTTTTTTCGAGGGGTTTCGTGTGATTCCATGACGATTTGACGACGATTTCGCAACGATTTCGCAACAATTTTCCGACAAACTCTCCATGATTTCCTAACGATTTCTTAACGATTTTTCGAGGGGTTTCCCCCGATCTTTCGAGGGTTATTCGCTGGTTCCCCTCCGATGCCTCCCGCTATCCCCTACGTTGGCCCTCCGATGCCTCCTTATAAATTATCGGAGCAACAACGGAAAAACTATGGAGAAACTATAGAGAAATAACAGGGAAATAACGGAGAAACTATGGAGAAACAACGGGGAAACTATAATGAAGTAACGGGGAAAAACCAGTCAATTACTATGGGAAGAGAGGAGTTATTCCCATTCACCACCGAATTATTTTCAACTATTTG
>JAAYTC010000060.1 GCA_012518155.1 Bacteroidales bacterium
ATATCATCAGCGGCATCGCCTCTCATTTCCGAGACCTACTGGTATGCAAGGACCCTGCCACCGCGCATCTCTTCCAAGTGGGTGCAACCATTCGTGAACGTTATGTGGAAACTGCCAAACGATGCGATCACCTATTGCTTTACGAAGCGATAGAAATTGCCAACAGTTGCGATCTAAACTATCGTATCAGCAAAAATAAACGATTATTGTTAGAGCTTACCCTCATCCGTTTATGTCAACTATCGGGAGAACCAACACGCCCTTCGAAGGAAAAAAAAAGCGAACTTAAACCAATAGTGCCTAGTGAGGAGGCTGCCTCCCCCAAGGACAGCACGCCCGCCCCAGCCACTAAAGAAACATCCGCCGAGGATACACCTAACCAAACCGGAAAAACGGCATCCGCAACGGGAACACCCACTCAAACTACCAGGGAGGTGCCCACCACGGGAACACCCGTTCAAACCGGCAAAGAGGCACCCGCGACGGGAACACCTTCCTCTCCCAAAAAAAAGGACCTTTCCCAGACGAAAATGGGCGTTTCAATCGCGTCGTTAACGAACAAAAAAGCAGACGAGGAAACAGAGCCTCAAACAGAGGCTTCACCCAACACGGGAAACGGGAGCAATCTATTTACAGAAGAACAGTTGATAGCAGCATGGACAGAGTATGCTGATCAATTAATAGAAGAAAAGCTGCTCAAAAACACCATGTCGCTCTACCTACCCAAGATGAAGAGTGAAACCCTTTTCGAGGTTGAGGTAAATACCGAGCTAAACAAACAATACATCACGGACAACAGCAATGCCATTCTCGCGCATTTGCGTGAAAAACTGAAAAATGACGATATATCGATGACGCTCACCATCGCGAAGGTGAACGCGATAAAAAAACCAGTTACCTCTCATGAGATTTTTGAGGAGATGGTAAATCAAAACCCCTCCCTACAGAAACTTTCTGATGAATTTGGACTTGAATTGATTTGAGTTAAATGAGATTACTTCTCCCCCTTTTTTTAATTGTTGGTTGTTTCCTGACCTGCTCTCTCCCTTCCTGTTATCACTCTCAGAAACAAACTTCTGACGCCGAGAAAACGCCCATTCCAATAGTCAATAGTCCGCAAGAATCGGGAGACCCCCAGTTGGAACAATTGGTTGTTGCTCCCATGTACCCCGACACCATTGTAGATGCTCGATACACCTTCGATGAAGCAATAGCAGGGTCAAGTGCCCCGCCGGAGGTGATCCAGCAATTGGAGCTGATTGATGTAATTTACCTCTCCACCGATGGAAAAATACACAAAGGACAACTGGTTGCAAACCGGAAGATCGCTGATGATCTAAAACATCTTTTTGAGTTCATGCTTGAGGAAAGCTTCGTGATTGAGAAAGCGATCCCGATCGTTTATTACGAGTGGAGCGATAGCCTTTCGATGGATGACAATAACAGTTATAGTTTTTGTTACCGCGATATCTCCTATTCAAAACACGCCCACGGCATGGCGATTGATATCAATCCTCGTTTTAATCCATTGCGGTGGAAAAACGAGAATCGCCCCCATCAACCGGAAGGCGCAGTGCTCGACACCACGGTAAATGGCACCCTCTACCCCGCACACGCCGTGGTAAAGGAGTTTCGAAGATTAGGATTCCGCTGGGGACACACCTTTACGCGGTATTGGGACGACCATCATTTCGAGAGAACATGGTAAAATTCCCAGTTGGCTCTGCTCATCAGGCTTAACGATGTAGAATTCTGAACTGCTACCTAGACCAAGTGTCGCTGTCTAAGTTGCGGTAATTAATTGCCTCGGCTATGTGATGCGGTTCGATATGGTTACATCCTTCCAAATCGGCAATCGTACGAGATACCTTTAGAATCCGATCATACGCCCGCCCCGACAGTGAACGCCTCTCCATCGCCGTTCGTAAAAGCTTTAGTCCCCTTTCGTCCGGGACAGCATATTTTCTCAGCGTGCTAGCCCTCATCTGCGCGTTGCAAAAGATCCCTTTCTCTTTTTCTTTTCGGAATCTACGAGATTGTATCTCGCGTGCTTTAATAACCCTGGCACGAATCTCCGCGCTGCGCTCAGCAGGAATTTCGTTGGACATGTTTTCGAAAGAAACGGGAACTATTTCGACCTGTATATCTATCCGGTCTAACAGCGGCCCCGATACCTTGTTCAAATAAGAGTGTACTGCCCCGGGCGAGCAAACACACTCCCTTGCCGGGTGATTATAATAGCCACAGGGACAAGGATTCATGGCAGCTACCATCATAAAGCTCGCGGGGTAATTCACGGTGTATCGTGCACGGGAGACAGTAATTTTTCTATCCTCCAAGGGTTGGCGCATCACTTCGAGGACACCCCTATTAAACTCGGGAAGCTCGTCCAAAAAAAGCACCCCGTTATGGGCGAGGCTAATTTCACCGGGTTGCGGGGAAGCACCTCCTCCGACCATCGCGACATTACTTATGGTGTGGTGAGGCGATCGGAACGGCCGATGAGTCATCAGCGATTTATTCAAGTCCGTCATCCCTGCCACACTATGGATCTTTGTGGTCTCCAATGCCTCTTCGAACGTAAAAGCCGGCAAAATCGAAGGCATTCGTTTTGCCATCATCGACTTACCGGCTCCGGGAGCTCCCACCATTATAACATTATGGCTGCCGGCTGCTACCACTTCCAATGCTCGCTTCACGTTCTCCTGCCCCTTCACTTCAGAAAAGTCAAACTCGAATAAAGGCCTATTTTGATTGAGTTCTCGCTCAATATCTACCACCGTTGGCGGTATCGTATGATCGCCGTTGAAAAAGTCAACAACCTCTCGGATAGTATGCACACCATAAATATCCAATCCTTTTACTACCGCGGCCTCTTTCGCGTTCTCGGCAGGCAATAAGAATCCCTTAAAGCCATTTTCCTTTGCCATAAGTGCCATGGGTAACGCTCCTTTCAGCGGGAGAATGCTCCCATCGAGGGACAACTCTCCCATGAGCAGGTAACGATTTAATCGCGATGATTCAATAGAGCCTGAGGCAGCAAGTATTCCTACTGCCAATGGTAAATCGTAGGCCGACCCCTCCTTCCGGATATCGGCGGGCGACATGTTAATGACAACTTGTTGACGGGGAAATTTCAACCCGTTTACCTGGAGTGCCGATACGATACGCTCGTGGCTCTCCTTCACGGATGCATCCGGTAATCCCACCAAGAGAAACCGAATACCTCTGGAGCAGTTTACTTCAATGGTTATTAGTTTGGCATCAATACCCTGTACAGCTGCTCCAAACACTTTGACCAGCATCTGTTTGAGTTTTTATTCTAAATCGGTTATTATTAAATTTTCAGATGATTTTTTTATTTCGTCCACGATCCCTTGTGCGGCAATATTTCTCACCTGAATCGTTCGATCGGGAGAAATCAAAATATTAAATGGCACGTATTGAACATTGTAATTATCCACGATGTCAGCCCCCCAGCTTCTCTTTTCCGCTACCACTGTCCAAGGAATAGAATCACTCTCGACATATTCAACGGGATGTGATTCAGAGTCGATATAGATCGTAATAAATTCAACGCTGTCTCGTTGTAAATGATCGTAGGCATTTTTCAGCAACTCCACGGTCTCTCGCGACTTGATTCCTGTAGTGGAGATGAACGAAAGAAGCACGTATTTCCCCGAAAAGTCCGATGATTGAATCCTGTTCCCCTCATCATCTGTTAGCTGAAAATAAGGCATGGACTCTCCTTCCGCCGATCGGCTTAATTTATCAGAGTAAGCGTTGAGGCTGACCGCCATTGCTGTTTTCGTCACATCCCCTTGCAAGTATCCCAACACCCTCTCTAGTGCCGCGGGGTTATCACTGTTCATGAAAAAGTTACTGATAAGGATCAAGCTGGATAACTTCGTGGGATTCTCCTTGATACGCTCCTCGGCTTTCAAGGTTAATTCATGGTTAAGTGAATTCAATTTACCCATCTCTTCGTGACGGTTGATCGAGCTATTGAATGAGGTGTCGTTTTCATTCACTTCCCGCTGATTATTTAACAACTGCCCCCTCTGCATGAGCAGCTCCTGATTCTCGGTCTTGAACGAGGTAAGGTCGTCATTGATATCGTTTCCGTTGATACGGATTAAATCTGAAAAGCGAGCATCCCCTTTAACCGTCAATTTTTGATCTTCATCCGCGAAAACCACCGCTGCACTCTCGTAATCGTTCAAATAAAGTGAGAAGGTTGTCAACGTATCCACATCGATTGGATATTTGAACTTTCCTTTATTCCCCACCGAAATAGTATCTATGACCAAGCTATCTGCCGCGAAATAAGACGCAAGAATATAGGGAGAATCTAAATTTAAGATCTCTCCTTTTATAACGCCTCCTTCATTTTTACAAGAGGCAATGCCCCACAAAATGAAGCAAGATATTATAAGAAAAAAATACTTTGTCATAGCCGATCTACTTTACACAACTTCGTACTGCTTTTCCGCGTTTTTTATTGTCTCAACTTCGATACCCGAATACGCGATAAAGACTATCATGTAAGAGTCGACAAAGATATTCTATTTTTTTTAATTATTCAATGATTTTCACATTTATTTATTTGATTTTAATTTTCACGCGAAGGATTGAATATGCTCAGTTCATTTTCACGCGAAAAATAGTTAGCTTCGCGAAGCTAACTAGTGAAGTATGTTTTTTTCGATCATTATCCCGGTATACAACCGTCCCGATGAGGTGGACGAATTACTCCAAAGCCTTTGCGAGCAAACTCATAATCAGTTTGAAGTGATCATCGTGGAGGATGGCTCTTCCCGTGATAGCCAAGAAGTAGTGGATAAATACCGCGAACGGCTCAGCATTCGATACCACGAGAAAACCAATTCGGGCCCGGGGCTATCGCGAAATGCCGGAGCCGAGTTGGCATCACACGATTACCTGATTTTCTTTGACTCCGACTGCATCATCCCCCCGACATATCTCGAAAATGTTTCTCTCTTTCTTGATGACCAGCACGTGGATGTTTACGGTGGCCCGGACGCGGCACTGCCAACCTTCACCACCGTTCAGAAAGCCATCAATTACGCGATGACCTCTTTCTTCACCACCGGTGGCATACGTGGCCGGAAGCGATCGATGGATACCTTCCTTCCGCGCGGCTTCAACATGGGCGTGTCAAGAGAAGCATTTGAAACGGTAGGTGGTTACCGTAAAATGCGGTTTGGTGAGGATATCGACTTAAGCTTGCGCCTTATTTCAGCCGGTTATGCAACCGCGCTTATTCCCGATGCACACGTGTACCATAAGCGGCGAACAAACTACCGTCAATTCTTTAAACAGGTATATAACTTCGGGATCGCGCGCATCAACCTTTTTCTACTGCACCCCGACTCGCTAAAGGCGGTACACTTGCTACCCAGCTTATTTGTAATTGGCATGGCCTTCACGCTCCTTCTTGCTCCACTTTTTCCGCCTCTCTTGTTAATTCCGGGGACTTACTCCCTTCTGCTCTTCATCGACTCATTCACGAAAAATCGATCCGTGAAAGTGGCGCTTCACAGTATAATTTCCTCTTGGATACAATTGATCGGGTACGGCACCGGCTTTTTAGTAGCGGCATGGAAACGCTTGGTACTTCGAAAAGGAGAATTCAGGGCGTTCGAGAAAAAATTCTACGATTGACCGGTATTTTTGCAAGTGGCGTTCACTACTCTTTCTGCCCGTAGGCCAGATCGCCCGCGTCGCCAATACCAGGTACGATATAGGATGATTCATTGAGTCCCGGGTCAATCACGGCGGCCCAGATGGTGGTTTTATCGGCCGGGAAGTTTTTCTGACAATATTCTATAGCCGGTTGACTAGCAATGATAGTTGCTATGTGTATATGGGCAGGTGTTCCTTTGGTAAGCAGTGCACGATAAGTAAGCTCCATGCTGCTTCCCGTGGCCAGCATCGGGTCGGTTACGATCAATGTTTTCCCCTCTATGGAAGGTGATGCGATGTACTCGATATGGATATCGAACGATTGATGTCCGGTCTCTTTGTATTTTCTGTAAGCCGATACGAACGCGTTATCGGCGCCGTCGAAGTAATTCAGCATACCATGATGAAAGGGGAGCCCTGCACGCAATATAGTAGCAATAACCACCTCTTCATTCAGCACGTTCACCTCTGCCACATCAAGAGGGGTATCCACCTCTATTTTTTTATAATCCAGCGTTTTGCTGATTTCGTACGCCATGATTTCGCCAATCCGTTCGATGTTTCTACGAAATCGAAGGCGGTCGCCCTGGATAGAAACGTCCCTGATTTCACGAATGTAGGAGCTAAGCAACGATTTATTTTCCGAAAAATTATACAGTTCCATAGATTTGTTCGCTAAATAGGTCATCTTTTATAAAGATTCTCCCGGTTTTTATGCCGGGCCGTGAAAGAAAACCAGTAATACATTTTCGGAAAACAAAGGTACTCTTTTTCTCTTCTCGCTTGAACTTTTGGCCCTTTTTTTTGTTCAAAAGAATGGTTTTTGCCCTAAAAGGCGCGCAATTAAAGAAATTTTTCTTTAATTCTTTTACATGTCTCAAGAATTTTATTATTTTTGTGCCTTGTTTTAGGTTATCGCGAATAGTGATTACGCATTCAAATAAATAAACCCTAATTTTTTCAAGATGGTAAATTTAGATTTAAGCAAGTATGGCATTGTGGGTGATTTCGAGATCGTTCATAATCCCTCCTACGAGACCCTCTTCCAGGACGAGATGAATCCTGCCAATGAAGGATTCGAGAAAGCCAAGTTGACAAAAAGCGGTGCAACGGCCGTTTACACGGGCCAGTTCACCGGGCGTTCTCCCAAGGACAAGTTCATCGTGGAAGACGACATAACCAGAGATACTCTTTGGTGGGACGGCACCATCAATCGTCCCTGTACCCGGGAAGCGTTCGACTACTGCAAGGGCCGTGTTGCCGACCAGTTATCAACAGCTAAGAAGATTTACGTGGTTGACACGTTCTGCGGCACCAACGTTGACACGCGCATGAAGGTACGTTTCGTAATGGAGGTAGCGTGGCAAGCCCACTTTGTTACCAATATGTTCATTCGCCCTTCGCACTACGAGCTGAGCCGCTACGGCGAGCCCGATTTCGTTTGCTTGAACGGCTCCAAGACCACCAATGACAAATGGCAAGAGCACGGGTTGAACTCCGAGAACTTCACCCTGTTCGACCTGACTCAAAAGATGCAGGTGATCGGTGGTACCTGGTACGGCGGTGAGATGAAGAAAGGTATTTTCGCGCTGATGAACTACTACCTGCCCCTGCGCGGTGTAGCATCAATGCACTGCTCGGCCAACGTGGGCGAAGACGGTGATGTAGCTGTATTCTTTGGCCTCTCCGGAACCGGGAAGACCACCCTTTCTGCCGACCCGAAGCGCTTCCTGATTGGTGACGACGAGCACGGCTGGGACGACAACGGTGTCTTCAACTACGAAGGCGGTTGCTACGCGAAGACCGTGAACCTATCGGAAGAAAACGAACCCGATATCTGGCGTGCCATCCGTCGCGATGCCCTGTTGGAAAACGTGGCAGTGGACGACGAAGGCAACATCGATTTCTCCGATATCTCGGCAACCGAGAACACGCGCGTTTCGTACCCGATCCATCATATCAGCAAGATCGTTCTTCCTTCGCGTGCCGGCCATGCCAAGAAGATCATCTACCTGTCGGCTGACGCGTTCGGCGTGTTGCCTCCCGTTTCTATTCTGGACGACAACCAGGCACAGTACCACTTCCTCTGCGGATTTACCTCCAAGCTGGCAGGTACCGAGCGTGGAATTACTGAACCACAGCCTTCGTTCTCGCCCGCTTTCGGCGAAGCGTTCCTCACGCTGCACCCCACCATGTACGCGCAGCGTCTGGTAGAGAAAATGAACCAGCACGGTGCAAAAGCTTACTTGGTGAACACCGGTTGGAACGGCACCGGAAAACGTATCTCGTTGAAAGATACCCGCGCCATCATCGACGCGATCATCGACGGTTCTATCGAAGACGCGGAAACGATCCATGTTCCGATCATGAACCTCACCGCACCGGCTAAATTGGACGGCGTATCTGATATCTTGGATCCGCGCAGCACCTACGCCAACGCGAGCGAGTGGGAAGAAAAGGCACGCAAATTGGCGGCCATGTACATCAAGAACTTCGAGCAGTACACCGATACCGATGCTG
>JAAYTC010000061.1 GCA_012518155.1 Bacteroidales bacterium
ATAAGCCAGGTAGCGCTCCCGTATCTCTTTGTTAGGGATAACCGCGAACGAGCTCACGATACCGGCAATATTGAACGTCTTGCTGGGAGCCATAAGCGTCAGGCTAATTGCCTCGGACTCAGCCGACACCTTGGCAAAAGGGATGTGCCGCTGCCCGGATAGGGCCATATCGGAGTGGATCTCATCGGATATCACCAAAACGTTATTCTGATAGCAGATATCCGCCAGTTCTTTCAGTTCATCGGCCGTCCAAACACGTCCGCCCGGATTGTGTGGGCTGCAAAGAATCAACATTTTGCACTTCTCGTCCGACGCGAGTTCGCGCAGGCCATCAAAGTCCATTCGGTAGCGGCCCTCTTCCAAGATAAGCGGGTTGTTCACCACTTCTCGTTTCAGCGAACGGGTTACCATTCGGAAGGGGTGGTACACAGGGGGCTGAATAATAATTTTATCGCCCTCATTGGTGAACTCGTCGATCGCGAAAGCAAACCCTTTAACTACTCCCGGCACGAAGTTGATATGAAGGGGGTCAACTTGCCAATCGTGGCGTCGGTTGAGCCAGCCCACAATGGAGCGAGTATACTCTTCGGAGGGGAGGGTATAACCAAATACACCGTGCAACACACGCTCCTGTAACGCTTGAATAATGGCAGGAGGTGATTTAAAATCCATATCGGCTACCCACAAGGGGATAAGATCGTCTCGCCCGAACAATGCTTTCAACTTGTCCAGTTTCACGGCATCGGTGCGGGACCGATCTACTATTTCATCAAAATTATAGTGCATAATTCTTCATTTTATATTTATCCTTACCCCTCACCTACCCGTTTCACAAGCGGCACTGTACATTCCACTAAGGGGCACTGTCCGTTCCACAAGCGGTGCTACCCGTTCAATAAGCGGTGCTACCCGTTCAATAATAGATGCTCTTTATCCTATGCTTTTCTCTCTCCTTTTTTCCACCGAAGTTGAGCGACTCGAAGGCGAACCCCAACATGAACTGATGGGAGATAACTTGAGTAACCAGTTGGTTTTCACGCGTCCGATAATAATCACCCAAGTAGCCCGCCCGCACTGTAAAGCGCCGGACCGGAATATCTACCGTGAAATAGTTACGTAGCGCTTGTTGATTATGGAACGAGGCCAAGTGGATTGTCCCTTTGCTATTTCCGAGGGTAAATATCTCGTAGTAGGAGTGCCCATATTCCGGAGAAAAGAAGAGTCCCGCGAAGGGAGTGGTTAGCTGCCATCGAAAAGTAATGTCTCGCCACTGGTACAGAGCCATAGCGGTAAGGTTGAGATTAGTGGATGTTTTGAGTGATCCCGGATTGTTGCTGTTACGCACGTTGTAGATCCCCCCGAGCGATGCGTCCCATCCTCCACCGCCCAGCAGGCGAAAACGGGGAGCATCCAGGAGTGGGTAAAGCCCGTTTATTCGGTAATCAACCACGCCATAGTACTCCGAAGCAGAGGAAGTAGGGTTATCGGTAATGGCCACCTGAATGCGGAATTGTTGTTGCATAAGCAGGCTACCATCGGCTAAAGACGTACCGTTCAACCGGTCGTGTAAAAGCGAAAAAGCGATACCGTCGTAGCGAAGAGGGGACAGATACGTGTCGTAGAGGAAAACCTTTCCAATACCTCCCAACGTTGATTGATTCACGGGTTTAACCCGGAGAGGCGACTTGATATCTTGTGCCATCAACACGCAAGAAGCCCATAACCAAACGCTTGCCAGTATCGCTGCTTTTTTCATCGCGTTTCTTTATTCAAGTAATACCTTAGTCAAAGAGTTTCATCTGGCCGGTAATCTCATCCCGCAGGTCGGCATCCGAAATATCGGTATCGCCATTCTCATCCTCGATTTCAACCTCCATTGGGGGTTGTTCTTCGGGATCGGGTTCCGGGAAACGGGTGGGTTCCAGCTCTTCCACATTTTCCACCTCGTAGTTTGAAATACGTTTTCCCTTTGCTCGGTAGCTTTTTACTCCAATGAATTCCTCCACGTCGATCTCAAGTGGATCTCGAAAATCGTCGCTCCCGCCAAAGATAGCTTTTACTCTTGGGAAAACCGTGTCAGTCAACAAAAATAATCGCGAATCGGGATTTTCTCCGAGGAAACTGAGCGGCTTCTCGGAAGGCTCGAAAGTGAATCGTTTGAGGTAAGCAAACCCCTGATCGGCATCGAAAAGCGCGGCCGACCAAGTTTTATTTTCATCGAACTTCTCGACGCGAAGGATGTCGGTAGGAAAATGATTACTGAGGTCGAAATTGCAAACATGGAACTCCCCACCCTTGGTAGTTACCAATATTTTATCGTCGCCTTGGAATTCCCCCAAGTAATTGCCCCCACCCTCGTAATTTAACCGGAACACGTCCGGGTCGAACCATACTTTGCGTCCTCCCAGCGTGGAAACACCCTTTTGCTTGAGCTGAATACGATGCACCTCTGCCTTGGTAAGGATGTTCCCCATGGTCTGACGTCCGCGAATTTCGATTTCGCTGAAATCTTTTTCAAATTGCAAGATACGCAAGCGAGGCTTCGGCTTCAGAATCACCCGGATGGTCTCCGCTTCGCCGTTAGGGTTGGCGCTGAAATATGCTACTCGGGAACCCGGCTTACCCTTCGTGAGGTCGTACTCCCGATCACGCGCCACTCCGGTGACCGCGAATCGTTTGATATAATGGGGTGAAGTCTTCCCGTCGCGGTAAACCACGTTATAGATGGTACGTTTATCGTTTCGCTTGAAAACGTTGGCGTAGAGAATTCCCTTGCCCACGAACATCTTATCGCTCACCTTCACCACCTTGTAGGTGCCGTCTTTGAAGAAAACAATGATATCGTCGATATTGGAACAGTTGCAAACAAACTCATCCTTCTTCATGTCGGTACCAATAAAGCCCTCTTCACGGTTCATGTAGAGCTTTTCGTTGGCCACCGCTACCCTCGAGGCTTCAATATTTTCGAAGCTGCGAATCTCGGTACGCCGTGGGAAATTCTTGCCATACTTCTCCTTGAGCATCAAGAACCAGGCAATGGTAAAATCGACCAGTCGCTCCAGATGATGCTCCACCTCCTCGATCTCCTTTAGCAGGCGGGCAATAAGTTCGTTGGCCTTATCGGCATTAAACCGGAGTATTCGGGCCATTTTGATCTCCATCAGTCGGAGGGTATCCTCCCGTTTGATCTCTCGGATAAAATCTTTCTTGAAAGGCTCCAACCGTTTATCGATATGCAACACGGCCGCGTCCATGTTTTTAGCGTTCTCGAACTCCTTGTCCTTATAGATACGCTCTTCGATAAATATTTTCTCGAGCGAAGCAAATAAAAGAGCCTCCTCTTTTTCGTGCTTCTCGATCTCAAGCTCCATCCGGAGCAACTCTTTCGTGCGGTTCACCGATGCTTTCAGCACGTGGCTCACGGTGAGAAAGTGCGGCTTATCGTCGTCGATCACACAACAGTTGGGCGAGATATTGATTTCGCAGTCCGTAAACGCGTAGAGCGCATCGATGGTTTTGTCGGACGATATGCCCGGGGCTAGTTGCACGTGTATCTCCACGTTCTGCGCCGTGATATCGTCTACCTTACGTATCTTGATCTTGCCTCTCTCGTTGGCCTTCAAGATGGAATCCACGACACTCGCGGTATTCCTGCCGTAAGGGATATCCCGGATAACCAGCGTCCGGTTGTCCAACTTTTCAATGGAAGCGCGGACCTTTACGCTGCCGCCCCGTTCTCCGTCGTTATATCGCTCCACGTCAATTGAGCCCGCCGTCTGGAAGTCGGGATAAATCTTGAACTCTTTTTCTTGTAGAAACGCCACGGCCGCGTCGCAAATCTCGTTGAAGTTATGCGGCAAGATACGAGAAGAGAGCCCCACCGCGATCCCTTCGGCACCTTGTGCCAGGAGCAGTGGGAACTTGGCCGGGAGCGTTACCGGCTCCTTGTTCCGGCCGTCGTAAGAGGGTTTCCACTCGGTGGTCTTGGGGTTAAACAGCACCTCGAGGGCAAACGGGGTAAGCCTAGCCTCGATATAGCGGGGTGCGGCAGCTCCGTCGCCGGTAAGAATATTTCCCCAGTTCCCCTGGCTGTCAACCAGCAGCTCTTTCTGTCCGATCTGTACCAACGCGTCGCCGATGGACGCGTCCCCGTGAGGGTGAAACTGCATGGTATTCCCGATAATGTTTGCCACCTTGTTGTAGCGCCCGTCATCCATTCGCTTCATGGCATGAAGGATACGCCGCTGGACCGGCTTCAGCCCGTCGGAGACATGCGGGACAGCCCGTTCCAAAATCACGTACGACGCGTAGTCCAAGAACCAATTCTGGTACATCTTGGAAAGGTTAAGCGTGGTATCGTCGCCCAACTTCACGGGCACTTTGGAACTTGAGAACGAGGTGGTACCCTGCTCCTCTTTGCCATGACCCTCTTTATCGATAATATCGTCGCTATTTTTTGTTGAAGACATATGTCACTGTAATAAACGAAACGCACCGCCAATCCGATCGTTACGGTCAGCGTGTATCGTTTGGTATGGTGTTTATTTTATACTCGAAAAATCGTTCAAAGATAGAAAAAATGGGGATAAGTTCAAAACGTTACAGATTTATCCTTATTTTTGCAGCAAACGGTTTAAATTAGCCGAGAGTGGAGTAAGAGCTAAACTGGGAGCAGGGGCTGAAACCAAGCCGATAGCGGTGCAGGAGCTAAACCGGATGCTCACGTGAAATCGGCATCGCGTGTTAAAACGGGTAGAGTCAAAACTGCGGTCCCTGAAGCCGATGAATATTCAAAAAGATCAAACAAAAAATTGAAACAAAACAAAGAACTATGAAGAAAGTAACAATGCTACAGAAAGCAAAATTATCGACCGCGCTGCTACTCACCGCGTTGATGATCTCATGCGGCAGCGTGCCCTTCACGGGAAGGCGGCAGCTACAGCTGGTATCGAACAACGAGGTTATTGCATTGAGCCTGCAGCAGTATCAGGAATTCATGCGTACGGCTCCCGTGGAGCGAGGAACGGCCGACGCGCAGATGGTAAACCGGATTGGTTCGCGCATCGCGAACGCGGTAGAAACGTTTTACCGCAACAACGGTTACGAGTCGGAGTTGGCCAATTACTCCTGGGAGTTTAACCTGGTGGCAGATAAAAGCGTGAACGCCTTTGCCATGCCGGGGGGAAAAATAGTGATTTACACGGGATTGCTACCGGTTACACAAACCGAGGACGCGTTGGCGGTAGTGGTAGGGCACGAGATCGCGCACGTGATCGCGCAACACAGTAACGAGCGTCTCAGCCAACAGATCGCCCTTCAATATGGCGGTGCTATCGCGGGGGGCCTCTTGGGCAATTCGCAGGCGATGCAGCAGCTAGGCAGCACGGTGTTCGGACTGGGAGCCCAATATGGAGTGATGTTACCCTACGCGCGCAAGCAGGAGTATGAGGCAGATGAGATAGGACTTATAATCATGGCAATTGCCGGGTATGATCCACGTACGGCAGTACCATTTTGGACACGGATGGCCCAGAGCGGTGGGGCACGTGCGCCGGAATTTATGAGTACTCACCCTACCGACAGCAAGCGAATAGCCAATATCGAACGGATTATGCCGAACGTGTTGCAATATTACAAAGGGGCAGGTGTGCAAAATAAAACCGATGAACCGATCAAGACCAATGCACCCGTACCGGTGGACACGGGAAAACCTAGAACATCGGAAGAGTGGACATTTTAGTTCCTTCCGCCGCTCACCTTTATAGCACGTGAGCGGCGGGTTAAGCACTAACCGGGTTAAGCACAAACAGAAAAAACGGTTTCAATTGAGACAACTGAAACCGGTATCACTGCTTACTTGGGTAAGCAAATAACAAAGGGCTTATCGTAGCCGCTCTAAGGAACGTACAAGGGCTTCATCGGCCCCGATTTTACGGATAGCGAGCACCGTGAGGATAATCGCGATGATGGGCA
>JAAYTC010000062.1 GCA_012518155.1 Bacteroidales bacterium
CGCTGATTGAGGCCAAGCGGAAGAGTGGTGTTTTCTTGACCGTCTTGGGATACGGGATGGGCAATTACAAGGACAACAAGCTGCAAACCCTTGCACAGAAAGGCAACGGTAATCATGCCTATATCGATAACCTCCAAGAGGCAAACAAGGTGCTTGTGAACGAGTTTGGCAGCACGATGTATACCGTGGCAAAGGATGTGAAGATACAGGTGGAGTTCAACCCCGCGTTCGTGAGCGCGTACCGACTGGTGGGTTATGAAAGTCGATTGCTTGAGGACGAGGATTTTAATGACGATCTAAAGGACGCGGGGGAGTTGGGGCCGGGACATACCGTCACAGCGTTGTACGAGATCGTACCCATCGGTCTGGAAGCTCCGGTAGGCACGATCGATCCGTTAAAGTATCAATCGACGGAGAAGGCCGCACCCGCGCCCAAACTCACGAACAGCAAAGAACTGTTGACCGTGAAACTGCGTTACAAGCAGCCCGACAAACAGAAAAGCCACCTGTTGGAAGTGCCGGTCATGGCGAGTTCCGTCACGTCGAGCGCATCCTCCGAAATGAAATTTATCATGGCGGTCGCCCAATTCGGGCAGCTCTTGCGCGATTCCGATTACAAGGGCGATGCGACTTATGCAAAAGTGGTGGAGTTGGCCCGAGAGGGGTTGGAAAACGACCCACGAGGTTACCGTCGAGAGTTTATCCGCCTCGTGGAAGCGGTGGAGCAGCTGAATAAATAATGTACTATAGAGGAATAAGCCAAGCCGCGTAGAT
Organism: Bacteroidales bacterium; assembly: GCA_012518155.1. Classification (GTDB taxonomy): domain Bacteria; phylum Bacteroidota; class Bacteroidia; order Bacteroidales; family Dysgonomonadaceae; genus Proteiniphilum. The sequence continues at coordinate 775 of JAAYTC010000062.1, forward strand.
ATGGCTAGCGAGGCCGAATAGGACGAATAAGTGGAAGATGGCGTGAACGAATTCTCGCTTTGCCGTCGCGTAGATTACTGCCCCCGCGATATAAAACACCCCTCCTGTTATCAGCCAATATATAGCACGGATTGAGCCCGTTGCGTGAGCAACGTCAAGTAATGGTTTAAACGCGATCAGGACGATCAATCCCATGGAAACATAAGAAATCGTTTTCAAGTGGCTGTTTCGTTTGAGGGGCCGGAAGCTGATAACGATTCCTAACAGGGCAATGATCCATACCAGCCCGAAGAGCAGCCAACCCCAGAACCGCTCTTCTCGTAACAGTATCAAGGTGAAGGGGGAGTAGCTCGCCGCGATCAGTAAGTAGATACTCGCGTGGTCGAAATGGCGCAACCGTGTTTTCAACACGGGTTCTCGTACGTAATGATACAAGGTGGAAGAGGCCATGCAAACTATCATCCCCATCCCGAAGAGGGCATACGCGAGCAACGCCCATCCATCGCTTGCAACGATCGCTTTATGGAGAAGGAGGATCGTGGCCAACACGCTCATCAATAGTCCAAAACCATGGGTCAGCCAATTGGCTTTCTCCTCTCGATTGCTATAAAATTTTTCTTCGGGCATATTGAATTTAGATGTTTACGCGAAAGTACTCTTTTAAACGCGTACTGCCAAAACGGCATAACTACTCCTTTGGCAAGGATTTTGACCTTATCTGGTTGTATATCTTACATTCAGGAGAAATATTTTGTTATTACGGCCCCGGAAAAGGAGCAGTTTTACAATTAAAACGAAAAACAATGTTTCGGACTCTCTTGTTTTGAATATACTAATAGGAATGAAATAAAAAAAGAACCATATGAATTTGAATAATTTTACGATAAAAGCGCAGGAAGCAGTGCAGAAAGCGATCGAGGTGGCTCAAGCTAGCAACCAGCAGATGATCGAACCGGCTCACCTGCTCAAGGGGGTGATGGTGGTCGGTGAGGAGGTGACTAGCTTCTTGTTCCAGAAACTGGGGGTGAATAGCCAGAACTTAGAGAGGGTGCTCGATAGCGAGATCGAATCGTACCCGAAAGTATCGGGCGGCGATCCCATGTTGAGTCGGGAGACGAACGCGGTGTTCCAGAAAGCACTCGACTTCACGAGTAAGATGGGCGACCGGTTCGTGTCGCTCGAACACCTGCTATTGGCTATCCTGGATGAAAAAAACAGTGCCGCACGCATTATGAATGACGCGGGTATTGCCCTGAAACAGCTTCAAGCCGCGGTGCAGGAGCTTCGACAAGGGAAGAACGTGACCAGCCAGACCGCAGAAGAGACGTACCAAGCACTCAGCAAGTACGCGGTGAACTTGATCGAGATGGCGCGCAACGGGAAACTCGACCCGGTGATCGGCCGTGATGAAGAGATCCGGCGGGTATTGCAGATCTTGAGCCGGCGCACCAAGAACAACCCCATCCTGATCGGTGAACCCGGTACCGGGAAAACAGCGATTGCCGAGGGACTGGCGCACCGGGTAATTCGGGGCGACGTGCCGGAGAACCTCAAGAGTAAGCAGATCTACTCGCTCGATATGGGGGCACTTATCGCGGGAGCCAAGTATAAGGGGGAGTTCGAGGAGCGGCTGAAGTCTGTGATCAACGAGGTGACCGGATCGGACGGGGAGATCATCCTCTTTATCGACGAGATCCACACGCTGGTGGGGGCCGGAAAAGGCGAGGGCGCCATGGATGCGGCCAACATCTTGAAGCCGGCACTGGCACGGGGCGAACTGCGCGCGATAGGGGCGACCACGTTGGACGAGTACCAGAAATATTTCGAGAAGGATAAAGCGCTCGAACGGCGCTTCCAGACGGTGATGGTGGACGAGCCGAACGAGTCGGACAGTATCTCTATCCTACGGGGTTTGAAAGAGCGGTACGAGAACCACCATAAGGTGCGGATAAAGGACGAGGCGATCATCGCCGCGGTGCAGCTGTCGAGCCGTTACATTACAGACCGTTTCTTGCCCGACAAGGCGATCGACCTGATGGACGAGGCGGCCGCGAAGCTGCGCATGGAGGTGGACTCCGTACCGGAGGAACTGGACGAGATCATGCGTAAGATCAAGCAACTGGAGATTGAACGAGAGGCGATCCGCCGAGAGAATGATACACAAAAAGAGGAGCTGCTGACCCGCCAGATCGAGGACCTGCGTTCCGAGGAGTCGCTCTACAAGGCCAAATGGCAGGCAGAGAAGGAACTGATTAACCAGATCCAACAGGACAAGATCGATATCGAGAATGCCAAGTTCGAGGCGGACCGGGCCGAGCGGGAAGGGGATTACGGTAAGGTGGCGGAACTGCGCTACGGCCGTATCAAGGAGAAGGAGAACGAGATCGAGGAGCTGCAGAGCCAACTGCA